>CALMVM010000431.1:0-6782 GCA_937873255.1 uncultured Verrucomicrobiota bacterium
CCTCGAACACCCGCGCGCGCGACGCCAGTCGCAACGGTTCGACCCTCGCGCGGGCAAGCTCGTCGGTGGGCAGAACGTTGTCTTCGGCGAGACGCCCTAAAATCCATCGTTGCCGCTCGCGGGCGCGCTCGAAATGCCGGAACGGATTGAGCCGGGTGGGGGACTGCGGCAGCGCCGCGAGGAGCGACGCTTCGGCCGCGCTCAGGTCCGCGGGTGCCTTGCCGAAATAATCCCGCGCCGCCTGCGCGCAGCCGACATTGCGGTTGCCGTAATCGAGGCGGTTCAGGTACGCGGCAAGGATCTGGTCTTTGGTCCAAACCTGTTCGAGTCGGAGCGCCTGCGCGGCTTCCACGAGCTTCGTCCAGACGGTACGCGGACGCGGGCAACTCAGCTTGATGAGCTGTTCGGTGATCGTGGAGCCACCCGAACGCCGCTCGCCCGCGCGCCGCCAGCCGAGTTGACCCAACACCGCACGCCCCAGCGCGAGCACATCGACGCCGCGGTGCGAATAAAACCGTTTGTCCTCGGCGGCAATCGTGGCCTGCCGCAGCGCGGCGGGGATCTGGTCGAGCGGCAACGCCGGCCGCGCGTAGTGCCCATCAATGGGTAACTCACGCAACACTTCCCCTCGCGCGCCGAGTATGAGCAAGCTCGGCGCGGGTGGGTGTTCCAACCCCGGCGGCAGCGGCACGAAACGCAGCGCGAACCACGCGGCAACGAAAACCAACCCGAGCGCGAGCAGCGCCGCCGCCACGCGTCGTGCCCGGCGCTTCCATCGCGCCTGGCTCGGTGGGCGCGGGGCCTTTTTCAGCACAGCGGTTTTCATGAGGCGGAAATGTAGTGGCGGCCCTGCCGCGAATATTACCAACGCCGCTCGGAGAGCGCCGTCCACCCCCATGTGTTCACTGCGCGCCGATCATCGGGGGATTGCCGATCTCGCTGCCACGCGGCCAACGCCGCACGCCGCCTTTGTTCAGCTTGCCCAGGTCCGTGCTGATCTTGCCGGTGGTCAGATCGTACACGCACAACCAGTGGAACTGCACGTTGTTCGTCTGCCCTTCGAAGCCCTTGCCGCTGATGCGCACGAGGATGCAACTCGAGTCGGTGGACCAGTCGAGGCACTCCGCGTAGCGATGGTCGGCCACCTCCGTGGCGGCCGGGTTTTCGGTCTTGAGCGCGGCGAGTTCGGCCTTGTCGTCGATGTTTTCCTTATCGCGTTCTTCGTAGGTGTGTTCGCCCTCGCGGTGGAATAGTCGTAGCGACACGCCGAGGCTCCCGGTGCCGTCCTGCACGATGATCCAGCGGTCGTCGGGCGAGAAACACAGTTTCAGCCGGGTTCCGACCGTGTCGCACATCTTGTTCGCGCGTCCTTTTTCGTCGTCGCGCCAGACCCAGACCTCCTTGCCGTCGCCGGCGGGGCGGATCTCGTAGCTGATGTGCCCGCCGGGCGATTTTCCGCTTTCGGGTTGGTCCGCACGCAGAACGCGCGGCGAGGCGCACAGACCGGCGACGGCAAGGAGGATGAGGACGAGTTTCATCGTTCGGGCTGTCAGGTCAACGGCAGCCGCGTCATTCCAACGGGGCCGTCGTCACGCTGCCGGCGGCGGTTTCCGTGTAGCGGTCGGGGTGATACATCTCCTCGATCTTCGCCGACGGCGCGGCCACCGTGCCGGCCGCGCGCACGCGCGCCAGATATTGCAGGTGGAACCGGCCCGCTGGCAGAGAATCGCAGAAGAACACCGCGCGATCCTCGCGCAGTTCGTGGAAGTCGCTGACCCAGTCCTGCAACCCATCGGAGGGCAAGTTGCCGCCGCCGCCCGAGGTCTTGAACTCCGGGTTGATCGCCTCCAGCACCGAGGGCAGGGGATCGTTGACGGCCACGTACGTCGCCGCCGACGGCACCTGCACGTCGAGGCTGACCAGCACGCGGTCGCCGACCTTCAGCTTGCCCTTCGACGGGTCGATGAGCGTGCCGTCTTCCTGCACCTTCTGGTAGGTGCGCTGGAGGATGTAGCCGCCGGCACCAGTCGTCGCGCCAGCATTGACCCCCGCGCCGCCGCGCGGGCGGGATTCGACGTGCGCCTGCACGTAGAGCGTGCGCTTGGCGTCGGCGTTGGCGAGGGCGAGTTTTTCCTTGCCCGCGCCGAGCAGGTCGAGCGGGAATTCGCAGGTGAACGTGCGCCGGTCGCCGCCGAGCTTGAACGCCTTGTTTTGCCCGGCGAGGTTCACCGACCCGGAGGCGGGTCCGGCGGCCTTTTCGACCTTGGCGGTGTAGGTGGCCATCGCCAGCAGCGCCCAGGCATTGCTCTGCGTCGTGCCCCAGTCGCCGCGCGTGTCGCGCTCGCCCAACAGATGGGTGACCCGGCCGTCGATGGACGCATCCTTCGGCGCGTACTCGCACCACGCCAGCAGGCGCATGGCGTCGAGCGCCGCCACGCTGGCGAAGGCGTTCCACGTCTCGGGCTTTTCCTTGTCGCGCGGACCGGGCTGGAGGAGAGCTTTGACCATTTCCTTGTCGCCGTTGCTTTTGAGCAGCGCCAAGGCCACGAGCGTGCGGTCCTCGGGGCAGAGTTTGTCGCGTGTCTTGAAGAGATTCTCGCAATACGCGGGCTCGGCCTTGTCGAACATCGCCAGCGCGAACAGCGCCAGGCAGCGGTCGGTCTCGTTGTGATCGTGGTAGCGGTCGTGCGTTTCCTTCGCGTCGCCGGTCTCCTCGGAACGGAGTTGCTTGCTGAGGTAATCGCAGAGTTTTTCCACGCTGGCCTGCGGCACGAAGTACCCGGCCTCCCGCGCGAACGCCAACCCCAGCGCGCCGTACGCACTACCCCAGGGATGGGACACCCGCCCGGTCACGCTCGGCCAGTACGCCAGCCCGCCGTCCTCGGTCTGCATGCCGAGGATCCGGTTGACGCCGCGGTTGACCGCTTCCTCGGCTTCCGCCGGCGTCTTGTTGAGACCGGGCAGCGCGTCGCGGTAATCCTTGAACACCAGCCACGGCAGCGTGCTCGACACCGTCTGCTCGATGCACCCGTAGGGATAATGCAGCAGCGAGTCGATGCCGCCGTTGAGTTCGCTCAGGCGCGTGGTGGACACACTGACCCGGATCAGTCCATCCTCGCCTTCGAGCAAGGCGGGATCGACGCGGCCGAGCAGGTCGGGCGCGCCGCCCGCCGGACGCGAATACGAGATCTCCGAACGGCGCGGCGTGGGGTGATCGACGTTCAGCGTGCTCTGCACGGAATCCTTCCACGCGGCTCCGGGGCCGGTCATCTTCGCGCGCCACGTCCATTTCGCCATCCCTGTCTTGCGGAACTCGACTGGGAACTCCACCGGCAGCGACTGCCCTGCTTCCAGATGCACGCGCGTGCTCATCGAATCGGAGCTTTGCACCCTCGGAGTATCGAACACCGCCTTGTCGTCGAGTTCGAGCGTGACATCGGCGTCGCCCGCACTGGGCGACTGGTTGTGCACGACGGCGCGCAGGATCATGTGGTCGCCGACGTTTCCGAATCGCGCCAGCGCCGGCTCGACCATGAGCGGCTTGTTGATGCGGAAGGAGCCCTGCCCGCCGCCGAAACGCCCGGCCGCCGCCTTGTCCCGGCCGCCTTCGTGGACAATCGCCATCACCTGAAACTCGGTCAGATTATCCGGAGCCGTGAAATGCGCCTCGACCCGTCCCTGGGCATCCGTTGTCAGCGTGGCGTTCCAGTACGCGCACGCCACGAAATTCTGCCGCAACCGTTCGCGCAGGCCGTCCTCGCCGCCGCCGCCGATGAGATAACCCTTGTTGCCGGCCTCGCCCTTGGTCCCCGCGAATTCCATGTCCGCCGGGTCCTCGGAAAGCAGCGCGGGCAGCGTGACGCCCGTGCGCACGTCCAGCGGCCGGTCGTGGTAGAACGCCTTCCAGATGTTTGGCAATTCGTAACCGGTCAGGCTCAGCACGCCGCGATCCACGGCGTAGAGCGTCACCTCCGCGCCGGGGGCCGGACGGTGCGCCTCGTCGGCGACGGACACTTGCACGGTGACCTCATCGCCGGGTTGGTAGTCGGGCTGCTTCGGCTTGACCTCGACGGCGAGCTTGGAATCCGCCTTCGGCACGTTGAGCTGGCAGTAGCCCGCGCGGTATTCGGGCATCTTGATCCGGCGCGACGAATCGCGCACGCCGCGCAGCAACACGACGGAGACGAACACGTTCGGCGCGTCGGCTTCCACAATCGGAATCTCCAACGCGGGATGCTCCTTCTTGAGTTCGGTCACGAACGAACGAGACACGCCCTCGCGCTCGATGCTGACGAGCGCCCGGCCGCTGATCGGCGTCTGGACGAGGATCGTCGCCTTGTCGCCGGGATGGTACTCGACCTTGTCGGGCACGAGCTGGATCTGCCACGCGTTGCGATAACCCCACTCGGCTTCCTTGTCGCCGAGCACGTCAATGGTCGTGGAAGTGGCGATCTGATGGCCGGCAGGATCCTTGCCGGTGATTTCGAGCAGGTATTCGCCCGGTTCCTTGGGGATGAGTTCGTCGGCCCGGGCGGGGGTGCCCGCGACGGGTTCCCAGCGTCCGCCGATTTTTTGCAGGGTGGTTGAGTCGATGGCCGCCGAGCCGACCGGTTCGAGGTGCGGCGTGCTCTCGTAATCGGAGTCACCCGATTCGGTGGCGATGCGCTGGGTGCGCCACTCGATGCGCGAGAGCTTGGCGGTGACGTGGACCGACTCGGGCCGGGGTTGGTTGGTCTGCGCGTTGACCGCGACGACTTCCAACGGCAACGGTTCGCCGGCCTTTACCACATCGGGCATCTCGCGCAAACCCAGGTAATACTCGGAACTTTGCACGGTATAAGAAGTCGTCGCCGTGACGGTCTGCTGGTCCTGGTCGGTGACGCTGGCCTGCACGCGCACGCGGCGGGGGCCGGGCACGGTGCTGTTGAGCACGATGTGCGGCGAGAGGGTCAGCTCGCCCTTGTCGGAGAGTGCCACCTCGCCGTCGAGCGCCAGTTCGCCGCGCTGGCGGCGCAGACGGTAATCGACCTCGTTCGTGCCGAAGAGATATTCCTCGAACCCGTCGGGCGTGTAGACGGTGTCCACGGCCTTGAGCGACCAGGTGACCCGCGCGCGGGACAGCGCCTTGCCCATGTAATAATGCGCCGTCAGCGGCAGCGGCGTCACGCCCTCACCCACGGGAGGGACGGTCGGGCGGACGAGCTTTACCTCGAAGGCGTTGGCTTGGAATTCCTGCACCTGGAAACGGCAAACGGTGGGCGTCGGCGTGTCGGGGGTGGCGTCGTCGCCGTCGCCGTTGTCGGCCGCCGCGTAGTCCTCGGCATTCGTGTCGTCGGGCGGGTTGGCGTCAAAGACGATCTCGGCGCGGTAATGGCCGAGCGAGGTCTTCGGCAGGACGATGGCCTCGCTGAGCGAACCGGCGGCGTTCAGCTTCACCGGCTTCTGAAGGAAGCGGCGTCCGCGCGCATCGTAGGCGCGCAGCGTGACGGGCGTGTCGGTCGCAGCGTTGACGAAGCCGCCGTCGCGCCACTCGCGCACGACGGCCTTGAACTGCACGGTCTCGCCGGGCTTGTAGACGCCCCGGTCGCTAAAGACGAGCACGTCGCGCCGGACGGCGGGTTTCTTCGCGGTGGCGTTCGTGTCGTCGCCCTCACCCTCTTCGGTATCGACATCATTCTCGGTCTGGTACGCGCTGGGGGGCAGATGGAAACCGTACAGGCCGACCTCGCCGATGCCGCGCTCCCCCTGGCCGAAGGGCAGTACGAGGCAATCGTCGCCGGAGACGGCTTGCAGCCAGCCGATGTCGGCCGGGTCGACGGAGAACGCCGCGAGGCCGTTGGTGTCGGCGGTCGCACTGGCGGGAGTCTTCCCCTTCAACGGCTTGCCGTCGGCGTCGAAACAGCGCACGGCGGCCTTGCCCATCGGCGAGGCGTCGGCCAGCGAAAAGACGAACGCGTGGAATTGATCCCCCGTCGCCATTTGCCAGACCATGCCGAGGCTGGTCACCTGCACGAGCGCCTGCACGCCGGCGTGCTTCTGACCCTTCGGCGTGTTGATCTGCTCGGCTTCGAGCAAAACGACGCCGTTGCGGCCGGGGCCGAGGAGGTCGTCCCACTTCAGGCGGATCGTCTCGGGTTTGTCCACGGCCTGCGAACCCTTGATCTTCGTGTCGGAGACGATCTTGCCGGGCAGCTTGTCGAAGGCGACCTTGTTCTTATCCGTGTGCTCGCCGTTCTCGCCGCCGTAGTATTGTTTCTTGTACTGCGCGAGGACGAGCGGGGCCTGGTCCGGCGGAACGACCTTGATGCGCAAACGAACGTCGGGGACGTTGAGCGCGAACAGGTCCCATTCGCGCCGGCCCGCGCCGAGTTGCTGCACGCTGAAATCGGGGAACGCGAGCTGCGCCGCCTTGCGCCCGAACTCCGCGGCCTGCACGGATGCCGCCGTCAGCTTCATCCCCTCCGCCGCCGGGACCCCCGCGTCCACGGTGACGTTGTACGAACGCTCCAGCGCGAAATCGCCCGAGATCGTGACGACCTCGCGGCCGCCCACGTCGAACTTCACGTTGGCGGCGTCGGGCGATACATGGATGTATCGGCCCGCGTTGTCGTCGGTGACGGACTCGGCGAGCTTCTTGGAGAATGTCAGCACGAGCTTGCGGTCGCCCTCGCCGTTGTTGTCGGCGGCGAGCTTGCTGACGGTGAGCGGCTTGACCTCGCCGACGATCACCTCGTAGGCCGTCAGCCGTTTCGCGCCGGGGTCGTCGCCCGCCAAGCCGGCCG
>CALMVM010000431.1:6792-9138 GCA_937873255.1 uncultured Verrucomicrobiota bacterium
TTTCCAATCCTTGCCGACGGCCAGCGGCGACGCCGGGGTGATCTCGATGCGGTTGCGCGAATCGGCGGCCGACCCGGTGGAGGGTTGACCGTCGGCGGCGGCATGTGCGGCGAGAAATAATTCGCGCCAGGTGCGGCGGGGGACGGTGTTTTTAAAGAGGAACGTCGCGGTCTCCGGCACGGCGGTCACCTGCGCGGCGATCCGGGCACCATCGGGCCCGCGAAAGGAAAAAGCGGGCGCGATCTTGGCGGGGCTGACGGCGGAGTTGAAGAGGAGCTGGAGCTTCGGCAGGACGGGCAGGTCGCCGTTGTCGGTCGCATTCGTGATGACGACCTGGATCTCCAGCGGAGGGGTGTGGAACGCGCGCTTGAGGTCGGATGACCCGGTGATGGGTCGACCGTCGGCGTTCTTCAAACCGCCGCGCAACGCTGCCTGGTAGCTGGCCCCGAGCGGGGGCGGTTCGGTGAGCGTGTAGACGCCGCCGCGCTGGCTCGTCCAACGGAAAGTGCCGGGCAGCGCGGGCGTGAAAACCAGCGGCGAATCGGCAGCCTCCCTGCCGATCTGGTCGGCGGCGACCATCGTCGAGTCGAAGCGCAGTTCGAACGCCGCCGCCGGGGAAAGGAGGTTTTCGTCGACGGGCTTCGGCTCGTTGCCCTCGGCGTCGGCGTCGGCGGGTTTTTCAACGCCGCGCAGGATCAGTTCGACGGCGGGCGCGGCGGGCAATCGGCCCGGCGCGAGGACGACGCCGAGCGCCAGCAACAGGGGGAAGAAACGACGTGTCAGGGGAAGGAGACAGCGAGTCATAACGGAGGAACGGGTGGGTTTTAGCGCCTTGCACGGAAATCGCGCGGAGGGCACGATGAGATTACCGGAAAAGACGGCCAGCATTACAATAAATTTAACGCGGAGACGGCTTTTCGTCGGTAATGGATTGCGTGACGGCCCAGCCGAAGAAGGACGGGAAAGCAGGCCGCCAGCCGAGCGCGCGCAGGCGGCCGTTGGCGACACGCTTGCTTGTCCAGCCGCGCTTGCGGTTGGGATCGACGGGGCCGGACGGCGGCAGCGCGCGGCCGAAATGGGCGGCGAGCGCGGCGTAGAGGGCGAGCTGGGTGAGCGGCATGTCGTCGGCGACGTTGTAGACGCCGGGAGCCACGTCGGGTTGCGCGAGGCGGAAGAGCGCGGCGGCGGCGTCGTCGCGGTGGATCTGGTTGAGCCAACGGCCGCCGTCGCCCTCGATGACGGCCTCGCCGGCGAGGAATTTGCGCAGGAGCACGGAGCGTCCCGGCCCGTAGATGCCGGCCAATCGCGCGACGGTCCCGCTGGGTGCGGACAGGACGACGCGTTCGGTTTCGAGCAAGACGCGGCCGGTCTCGCGGTCGGGCGCGGCGGGGGCGGATTCGTCGAGCCAGGAGCCGTCGGTTTGCGCGTAGACGCTCGTGCTGCCCGTGTAGACGAACCGCGCCGACGGGAACGCTGCCCGCAGGTGGCGCGCGCCGTCGAGGTAGACGCGCCGGTATTGTTCCGCGCCGCCGCCGCGTCCCGAGGAAACGCTCATTACCAGCACGTCAGGAGTGAGGCCATGGGCAGTTCCGACGATGCCGGGGTCGCTCACGTCGTGCGCGGCGACGGGGTAGGGTTTCTGCGCGCCGACGCGCGCGGCGGATTCGGGCGAGCCGGTCCAGGCCGACACTTGCCAGCCCGCCGCGTGGAAACGATCCGCCGCCGCTTCACCCACGAAGCCGCAGCCGACAATCAGAACACGGGACATAGAAAATACGAAGTGAGCGATCCTTTGGGCAGGCTGCTTGCAGCCGGTCGTTGTAAGGTAGGGATGGCTCTCCGAGCCGTCCGTTGATTGGGTTGGATGATTTGCGTGCGCGTTGAGCGCGTCGGCGGAAATCCACGGACGGCTCGGAGAGCCATCCCTACCTTGGCTGGAACGCCGCTGGCGCGGCGGGAACTCACACCGACGCGACGCGTGTTATTTTGCCTTCAACGGCCGGATGGATTCGGCGATCCGGTCGGCCATCTTCGTACCATCCTCCATGGCGGCGACGGGGCCGTTGACCGCGAGGACGTAGCCATGTTTGCCGACCTCGAAGAGGACGAACACGTACGCATAATCGACCCCGCCGAGCTTGCCCCGGACCACCTGCCCGGTGATCGGCAGGCCGCTGTGCAGCTTGTCGTCGCTGGGCGCATCGTAGTCCGCGCCGGTCATCCCGGCATAACGCACCTGCTCCCCGGCGAGTTCGCGCACGAACTTCCGCCGGTCCGACACGTCGGCGACCGACAGGTAGAGCATCTGGATTCTATAATCCACCCGGCCCTTCTTCGGCCGGAAGT
>CALMVM010000431.1:9148-12688 GCA_937873255.1 uncultured Verrucomicrobiota bacterium
CGGCATCGGTGTAGAACTTCACGCCAGACTCGACGTCGGGCACCTCCAGCGTGAAAGCCGGAGCGTACCGCAGGTATTTGATCTTCGTCCCGGCGAATGCCGCTGGCGCGAACAGCGGTCCGCCGCCCGCCGCCAGCGTCAGGACCAAGGCGAGCAGCGAACGTCGCACGGCGGGATTACTTCAACGCCTCGATGGAGTCGATGATCTCGTCGGCCGTCTTGGCGCTGTCGCTCAAAATCGAACTCTCGCTGCTGATGATGACGGCATACGTCGAGTTCTTCTCGGTGAACAGGCCGATCATCAGCGTGATGTCCACGTCGCCGATCTTGCCCTTGGCGACTTCCCAGGTCAGCGGGATGCCGTTGCCCGACTTGTTTTCCACCGGGCCGGTGAAGGCGGGGTCGGTCATCTTGGCGTTCTCGGCGGAAGCCTTGCCCATCTTCGTGACGAGGCTCTTGTACTGCTTGGGATCGAGCTTGCCGAGCGACATGAGAATGATCTGGCAGGGCACGCTCTCGTCCTTCGCGGAGAAGGTCAGCTTGTGGTTCTCGGTGTCCGATTTGTCTTCCTCGGCGTTCCATTTATCCGGCACGTCGAGGACGACGGCCGGTTTGCCGGCGGGATAACGCATCGTCGAGCCGGCGAAGGCGGGCGTGGCGGAAAGCAGCAGAACGAGGCCGCAGCTGGCGGCGAGCAGATGGGAGAAGCGCATGGTCTTGGGTGTGGATGGATGTACGATGGTGGAACGCGCCGGAAACCGTGTTTTGCAAAGTTTCGCGGCGGCGATTTCCTGTTCCTACCGGCCGGGCCGCGCGTCTGCAAGGCGAATCAGCAGCGGTGTAAAAGTTTGGACCGAGGGGATTTGAAAGTCCACGCGCACCGCCTCATTCCTGTTCCCCTTCTTCCCCTATCTCCTATCTCCTATCTCCTATCTCCTATCTCCTAAATCCCGACCGCGTCCGAGGAATGGCGCGCCCACTGGATGGCGCGTTGGATCAACTGGCTGCCGTCGCGCAGGCCCAGCTTGGCCTTGATGTGTTCGCGGTGGCTCTCGATGGTCTTGCGGCTGAGGTGCAGGTTCTCGGCGATCAGGCGTGTGCCCAGACCCTGGCCGATGAGGCGGAAGACCTGGAGTTCGCGGTCGGTGAGCCGGCCGACGTAGGAATCCGCAGTTTCCTCACCCTCCTCCGCGCCCGATACGTTGCCGGAAGCTAGCCGCTGCACGGCGTGGGCCGTCACCTGGTCGCTGACGTAGATCGCGCCTGCTAGCACCCGGCCGATGGCGAGCAGCAGGCGGTCGAGCTTCTCCTGCTTCATCACGTACCCGCGCGCCCCGGCGCGCAGGGCGCGTTCGGCGTAGATCGTCTCGTCGTGCATCGACAGCACCAGGGTCAAAAGCTGCGGATGGCGCACGCGCAGGTCCTTGATCAACTCGATGCCATCGCCCGTGCGCAGCGACAGGTCCACCAGCGCGAGGTCGGGCCGGAGCCGCTCGGCGGCGGCGAGCGCGTCGATGCGTCCGTGCGCCTCGCCGCAAACGGTCAGGTGCGACTGGGTGTTGAGAACGTTGGCCAACCCCTGGCGCAGGATCGGGTGGTCATCCACCAGCAGGACGCGCTTTTTCTCGGACTCGGCGGGCTCAGGAGAGGGATGCATGGGAAAAAGGACCCACAGACCGCCGCCGGCCGTCAGGACACCGTGTTGCCTTCTCCTTCCGACTGCTGGAGGTGGCAAAAATCGTTTATGCCACGCGCGCTGGCTGTTCGCAAGCTTTTCCGGTGGGATGGATAGGGGTTTCTCCCGGGGCGGTCGTGGGGCGCACGGACCAAGGCCCAAACCGACTTCGACCCGATGGTGTCAGCCGCGCACGGCTGGCATGATGAAGGCCTATTCGCAAGGGCATGTCGCCCGCGCTTCCAAATTCGCATTCATGCAAGCATCGCAGCCCATCTCCATCACGACCGACGCCCCGCCGACCACCCTCGGTGACGACGAACTCATGAGCGGCATCCTGGCCCAGGATTCGCGTTCGCTCGACCAGCTTTACGCGCGCTACCGGCCGCTGATCGGCAAGATCGTGCTCGAAATCCTGCCCAACGAATCCGACGCCGAGGAGGCGCTCCAGGACATCTTCATGGAAATCTGGAACCGCGCCGCCAACTTCGACCCGCGCAAGGGCAAGGCGCTGGGCTGGATCATCTGCATGGCGCGCCGCCGCGCGATCGACCACTACCGCAAGATCCGCCGCCGCGTCGAGGCCAGCGAGAAGCTGCGCCTGGAAAACGACGAGGGCCAGGGCGCGCTCGGGGCGAGCTTCCTCGGCACTTCGGGAGCGGTCCCGGGACCGGGCAGCACGGACGTGCGCCGGTTCCTGGCACGCATCATCGCGAGCTTGCCGACCGAACAGGGACGGGTGATCCACCTGAGTTACTTCAAGGACATGAGCCAGCGCGAGATCGCCTCGCGAACGGGCATCCCGCTCGGCACGATCAAGACCCGGCTCGACCTGGCGTTGCGCAAGCTGGCGCAAAAGTCGATGCCGTTTCGCAAGGAATTCAGCCTTGTGGGTTGAGGCGGCGTCCGGAGCGCGTCGAAAATATATTCGCCTTCGAGGCGGCTTTTCGCGGGACGTGGCGCGATCCAAGCTCGTACACCAAGCAGAAAGCGACCTCCTATGTTGATCTGGATTGCAATCCTTGCCTGGCTGCTCCTCATCCGGCTGGCAGTGGGCTCGCCCACCCGGCCGGAACAATGGCTGACTCGCGCCGTCGCCCGACGCCGCGACAGCCACCCGCCCCGGGCGCGACGTTAATCCCGCGCGCCCGCCATGCGGTCGCCGTTGCCCGTGCCGCATTCCCATCGGC
The DNA here is from genome assembly GCA_937873255.1 of uncultured Verrucomicrobiota bacterium. Taxonomy (GTDB): domain Bacteria; phylum Verrucomicrobiota; class Verrucomicrobiia; order Chthoniobacterales; family SZAS-18; genus CAHJWO01. Next base: position 12,014 of record CALMVM010000431.1, read on the forward strand.
TGCCCTACGGGGTGCTGGTCGGCGGGGTGGCGGTTTTGTACTTCGCCAAGGAAGTTCTCATTCCCCTGGCGCTGGCGCTGCTTTTCAGTTTTTTGCTCGGTCCGCTCGTGCGGCGTTGCGAGCGGTGGGGCCTGTGGCGGGTGCCGGCGGTGTTGGGGGTGGCCGCCGCGTTTTTCTGCGCGTTCGGCCTGTTCGCCTGGCTGACGGTTTCGCAGATCGTCGATCTGGCCGGCAAGGTCCCGACCTATCAGGACAACATCCAGCACAAGCTCGATGCCCTGCGCGGCCGGGGCGGGTCGCTGCAAAAGGCGGTGCAGGTCATCGAGACCGTCCAGAAAAAAGCGGCCGACGACGGCAAGGAGCCCGCCGTCTCGCCCGCGCCGTCGCCGGGTTCGTCTCCCGGTGCCGCCGCGCCTTCGCCGACGACGGTCGAACGCGCGCCGCTGCCCGTGCGTGTCGTCGAGCCTCCCGCCAGCCCACCGATGTTTTTGCGCAATCTCTTCGGGCCGCTGCTCGGACCGTTGGGAACGGCGGGGATCGTCGTCATCTTCACGGTGTTCATCTTGATCCAGCGTGAGGATCTGCGCGACCGCCTGCTGCATCTCGCCGGACCCGACCGCCTGCCGCTGACCACCCAGGCGGTGGACGAGGCCAGCCAACGCGTGAGCCGGTATC
>CALMVM010000432.1 GCA_937873255.1 uncultured Verrucomicrobiota bacterium
GTTCGGCAGCGAGGGGCTCCCCCCGGACGTGCTGGCCCGGGGCGCGGGCGGCAGCGAGGCGCTCTCGTCGGCGGGATTGATCGGCCCGGTGGGCGGGATGGGGAGCGAAACGTTGTCGTCCGGGGCGTTCGGCGGCGACACGACGTTGCGCGCCCTCGCGGCCGGGATGAACAGCGAGACGCTGTCGTCATTCATGGGTCCGCGCGGCAGCGGTGGCAGCGAGGCGTGGCGGCTGGCGAAGGCCGTTGGTCCCGGTGCGAGCGATCTGGCGGCGAGCGAACGGGCGGCGGATTTCCGGCGCGCCATCGAGCACAATCTCGGCGTGCTGGGCGCGCTGTTCAGCGCGGTCAACGCCGGCCTGGGCGGCAGCGGCAGCAGTCCGTCGAGCCCGGGGCGGTGGTAGGCGGCAGAAGCCGGGATTGATTTCACTGGGCCCGCACGATAATCTGGGGCAGCATGAGGTCGATCAACTTCCCGCTCGCTAGTGAAAAGCTAGCGGCGACGATGGATGAAGTCGTGGCGAACAATTCGCCGGTCGTCATCACCCGAGAGGGTTCACCGTCCGTGGTCATGCTCTCCTTGGACGACTACGCATCGATGGAGGAAACGGTTTATCTGTTCAGCAGTCCGGCCAATGGACAAAGGTTGATAGAGTCCATCCGCGCGCTTGAAAAAGGCGAAGGTATCGTGCGCGATGCTGCGGGGTTGCTCAAGCCGTGAAGCCTCGTGCTTTGCCCTCCGCCCTGCCGCTGTCGATAGCCCCTGCGCCCGACCCGCTCGCCGAAGCGTTTTGCGACTACCTCGAAAACGAGCGCAACGCTTCCCCGCACACGGTCAGTAACTATTCCCGCGCGCTGGCGGCGTTTCGCACGGCGATGCCGACCGCGCCGGGCTGGCTGGAGTGCGACACGGAGCCGTTCCGCGAGTACCTGTATCAGTTGATGAAACGCGGGCAGTCGCGCGCGTACGTGCGGCTGCAATTCGCGGCGTTGCGGTCGTTCTACAAGTTCCTCTGCCAGCGACGCGGGCTCGTGGTGAATCCCCTCAAAGCGTTGCACCTGCCCAAGGCCGAGAAGAAATTGCCGCTGCTCCTGACCGTCGCGCAGATCGACGAATTGTTCGCCGCGCCTTTCAAGGTCGAGCGCGACAAACGCGCCCCCGTCTGGATGCCCGCGCGCGACGCGGCCGTGATGGAACTCTTCTACAGCAGCGGCCTGCGCCTGTCGGAACTCGCCGCGCTTAACGTCGCGGACCTCGACCCGTACACCGAGACCGTGCGCGTGCTGGGCAAAGGCCGCAAGGAACGAGTCTGCCCCGTGGGATTGCCGGCGTTGGAGGCGATCTCGCGCTACCGGCAGGCGGCGGGGGTGAAGGAAGGGGCACTGTTCATCAGCAAGCTGCGGCGGCGCATCGAGACGCGTTCGATCTGGTTGTTGCTGAAGCGGTATCTGCGGCACACGACGATCCCGGTCGCGCTCAGCCCGCACAAGCTGCGGCATTCGTTCGCCACGCACCTGCTCGACAACGGCGCGGACCTGCGCAGCGTGCAGGAATTATTGGGCCACGCGAGCCTGTCGACGACGCAGATTTACACCAAGGTCACGGTGGAACGCCTGCGCAAGGCGTACAACGACGCCCATCCCCGCGCGTGAGGGATGATTTTGTCGGTTTTTTGTCCCCGTGGATGATTCGTGACAACCCGGCCGGCCGGGATCGGGGAAAAACAGGGTTTTCGGGGGCCGAATGCCATCGGCACAGGCTTTGCTCTAGTGCCGGCCCGCCACCGAAAACCGTTGCTTAACGCCGTATTTCCGTGGAGAAGTAAGCCCGCCTTCCCCATTTGCCCTCCCTTATGAAAAAGATCGAAGCCATCATCAAGCCGTTCAAACTCGAAGAGGTCAAAGACGCGCTGGCGGAGTTGGGCATCGAGGGCATGACGGTGAGCGAGGTCAAGGGCTTCGGCCGGCAGAAGGGGCACACGGAAATCTACCGGGGCAGCGAGTACACCGTCGATTTTTTGCCGAAGATCAAGATCGAGGTCGTGCTCGCCGACAGCCTGCTCGAAGACGCCACGGCGGCGATCATCAAGGCGGCCAAGACGGGCAAGATCGGGGACGGGAAGGTGTTCGTGTATTCAATTGAGGACGCCATCCGCATCCGCACGGAGGAGACGGGCGAGCGGGCGGTGTAGTCGCACCCAGCTCGGGCGAATGGTTGCACGTGTGTTCCGACGCAGATAAATTCTCTGCGTATGATCGCCGATATTAAGAGGTTTCTCGCTGCTCAACCTTTTATTCCTTTTACGATCCATGTCGCTGACGGTAGGGAGTACAGGGTGCCGACACCCGACCACGCGCACGTTCAACCCGAAGGGACACGGGTGAGTATCTACTCGGACCAAGGGTTTGAAGCGGTGCTGCCGCCTCTGTTGATCAGCGGCGTGATTCTCGATCAAATGCAGGGTATCGGTGCGTAGCGATTGCTTCCCGACCAGAAATTAGCGGTGCCGTTGACGGCCGGATGCGCACAGGGTTCCTTGAACCTCTGACCACGCCCGCCGACCTCTACCTCCCGGCCGAGCCGGACGCCGACCTGCTTACGCGTCTGCATCCGCGCGTGGCGGGGTGGTTTCGGAAAACGTACGGGCAATTCACCCCCGCGCAGACGCTCTGCATCCCGGCGATCCTCGCGGGAAAATCGGTACTGCTCAGTTCGCCGACGGGCAGCGGCAAGACGCTCGCGGGGTTTCTGGCGATCATCGACCGACTCGTGCGCGATGCGTCGCCGCCGGGGCGCATCCACGCCGTTTACATCTCTCCGCTGCGTTCGCTGACGTACGACATTCAGAAAAACCTCACCCGGCCGCTGGTCGAGATAGGCCTGGAAAAGGAAATCCGCATCGCCCTGCGCACCGGCGATACCACCGCCAAGGAACGCGCCCAGATCAAGCAGCGTCCGCCGCACATCCTGCTCACGACGCCGGAGTCGCTTGCCATCCTCCTCGCCCAACCCGCTTGGCACGCCGCGCTGGCCGCGTGCCGGTTCGTCGTGGTGGACGAACTCCACGCCCTCGCCGAAAACAAACGCGGCTCGCACCTGAGCGTCTCGCTGGAGCGTTTGGAACGCCTCGTCGCCCGCGAACGACAAGGGGAGGGGCTTTGCCGCGTGGGGCTTTCGGCCACGATCAGCCCGCTGGAAACGATGGCCGGTTTCCTCGTCGGTGAGGGGCGTCCGTGTGTATTGGCGGAGGCGCGCAGCCAGCGGCGGGCGGTCATCGAGGTTTTCTCGCCCGTGCGTCGCAATCCTTACCCGCCCGCCGGCCAGAGCGCGGGGCGTGTGTTGGGCGAACTCGCCGCGCTCATCCGCCGCAAGCAGTCCGTGCTCGTCTTCGCCAACACCCGCACCGGCGCGGAGCTTCTCGGTCTGCGCCTGAAGGCCGCGCTCCCGAAGCTGGCAAACAAGATCGAGGTCCACCACGGTTCACTCGACCGCGACGTGCGACTGGAAGTCGAAGACCGGCTCAAGAACGGCGAACTGCGCGCGGTGGTGTGTTCCAGTTCGCTCGAAATGGGCGTGGACATCGGGGCCATCGACCTCGTCGTGATGATCTCCGCGCCCAAGGGCATCTCGCGCACGCTCCAGCGCATTGGGCGTTCGGGGCACGCCGTCGATGCGACCAGCCACGGCATTCTCGTCGCCACGAACATCGACGACCTCGTGGAATGCACCGTCACCGCCCGCCTCGCGCGCGAACGCCGCCTGGACCCCGTGCGCGTGCCCGAAAACTCCGCCGACGTGTTGGCGCAACACGTTCTAGGTCTGGCGATGGAGGAGCCGGGCATCGACGTGGACACCGCGTGGGAAACCGTCCGGCGCGCGTGGCCGTTTCGGCGGTTGGAGCGCGTGGATTTCGACCGGATCGTCGAGTACCTGCGCGGCGGGGGGCGTTCGCTGGAGAAAACGTACGCCGACACCTTCGGCAAGCTGCGCGTGGACGAGGCCGGCGGGCTGTGGACCGTCTCGCGCAAGGTCGAGCGGGACTACCTCGTCAATATCGGCACCATCGCCTCGGAGGGGCTCGTTAGCGTGTTGCTGGGACGGCGGCGGTTGGGCTCGGTGGACGAGGGGTTCGTGCAGGGGTTGACGG
>CALMVM010000433.1 GCA_937873255.1 uncultured Verrucomicrobiota bacterium
GCCCGTGCTCGATCACGACGTTCGCGGCAACGAGGCGACGCTGGACAAAAACATCGCGTGGCCAAGGTTGACGCGGGCGGAAGACGTTCCGCCGACCCTCGGCGCGCGCGCGGCGTCGTACGTCCGGCGGCATCCGTTCATCCTGTGGGTGTTCGTCCAGGTGACCGGGCTCGGGTTGTTGATGCTCGGCTATTGGGCGGGTCAATCGAGGATCGCGCCGGCCCCAAGACACCGGCCGCCAAAGCCAATACCGATATGCTGACCCGTGTGGGGGTCAATGACCGTGCCTTGCAGGCGGTCGGCAACGCGCTCCGCGCCGAAAAGGACGGCGATCTCAACGCCGCCCGGCAGACCTGGGAGGAAGCGGCGGCCGGCCGGCTCCGCGTGCCCGGCGCGGAATACCGACTCGCCATCCTCGAGATCGAGCGCAACGATCTCACTGCGGCCGACATCCATCTCACCAAATCCCTCATGGCGGGCGAGATGATGGCAAGCTGTTATTTCGTCAACGCCTGCTTCGCCGGAAAGAACATGAACTACGCGGAAGCCTCGAAGCAACTCGCCCTCGCGGTGAAAGTCGAGCCGTTCAGCGCGAAGTACCTTTTCTGTTGGGGTGAAGCCCTGCGGCGTGCGGGCAAGACGCAGGCGGGCATCGACGCCATCACCCAGGCCCTCAACCGCCCGGCATCCCCGGCGGACCTCGAACTTTTTGAATTCAAGCGGCGTCTGGCGCGGGTGGAATCCGGACACGACGAGGCGATCAAAGCCGAGCTTGCCGAGCATCTCGCCAAGCCGCCCGTCGGCGGGGATTGGCTCCTGCTGGCCGCCGCGCAAGACCTCGGCCGCGCGGCCTATCCGGCCGCCGCCGGACACCTTGGCGAAGCATCACGCATCCTGTCCCATCACGCCTTCGGGTGGTTGGTGCAGGACTACGTGTTCCGAGCATACGCGTCCCATCCCGAGGTAGGTCGGCTGCTGAACGTTCCCGCTCCCGACCCGTCCGGAAAGCCTCTCGATCCCGGCGCATGGCCGGCGGAGGAGGCCGATCCGGCGGTGTGGCCGCCGTTCGCACCGGCACTCTGATTTCGGCTAAGCCGCCGGGGGTGTCTCCTTGCCGGGGATGATGAGAGTTTCCGTCCCGCAAAGCCGTTTGGAAAGATCGACCGGCACGTCCAAGGACGCATTGCCACCGACGGGATCGATTTGGTAGCTCCACACGTCGAAACGTTCCCAGCGCGCCGCGCCGTAGATCGTGGAAAACGCCCCATCAACCGCGTCGAGACCGTGGGCGATCTTGATCCGGCCGATGCGCGGCACGTTGAAACGGGCGTCGAACGTGTGCCAGCCGCTCGCCAGATAGACCTCGAAGTACGCGTGGAAGTCCATCGGCGTGCCGCTGTCCTGGAAGGCGATGTCCGACACGTAGCCCGAGACGTAGCGCGCGGGCATGTTGAAGCTGCGGCACAGCGCGATGGCCGTGTGTGCGAAGTCCCGGCATACCCCGAAGCGTTGCGCGACGATGTCCGAGGCCGCCGTGGTCGGCGAACCGCTGAACTGCCGGTACTCGATGTTTTTGTGAACCCAATCGCAGATCGCCTGCACGCGTCCGGCCCCGTGCTCAAGCTGTCCGAAGTGCTCGAACGCGAAATCGAGCAGCTTGTCCGAGTCGCAGTACCGGCTCGGCAGCGTGTAACGCAGCACACTGTCGGGCAACTGCTCGATCGGCACCGGCGGCCCGAAACCCTCCGCGTTCTCGACCGCCGATGGCACCCAGATCAAAGAATCGTAGCGGATCGTGTTCAGCCCCTCGCGCAGCTTGAAACGGTGGATGATATTGCCGTGCGCATCCTCGTATTCGAGCATCCCTTGTCGCGGCGACACGCCCAGCCGTTCGGTCTCGACCATCTGCAATACGCCTTGCCGTGGCTTGAGCGTGATGATAATCGGCGCGGGGTTGGTCGCGCGGTAACTGATCTGGCAGCCCGCGCGCACCAACAGATCAAGCGGCGGTGTTTCTTGCGAGGGGACGCGGGTCGGTTCGGCGTTCAACGTGGTACTCATGATCGGGTGCGGGCAAGAAAATGGTTCGCTTCAACTCCGCGCCGCAACGCGGTCGAAGAATTCGTGGAATAGTGCCGTGTACTGTTCGTGGCGCTCCGGATGATATTGCACGCCGAAGCAATAAGGGTAATCGCGGCGGCGGACCTGCTCGACGATGTCGTCCCCGGGCGACCATGCCTCGACTTCCAATCCGTCGCCGAGTCGGTCGAGGGCCTGGTGGTGCGAACTGTTGATCCGTTCGTACCGGGTGTGAACGGGCGCGGACGACGCGTAGACGACCGGCTGGAGGTTGCCCAGGCGCAATTCGGGCGCGTTGTGGCCGGGAATGTCGAGATGGAGCGTGCCGCCGAGCGCGACGTTGAGCACCTGGAGGCCTTTGCAGATGGCGAAGATCGGCAGGCCGCGCTCCGTGGCCTCGCGGGCGGCGGCAAATTCCCAGCGGTCGCGGTCGGGCCGGGCGTCGGTCTCGATCACCGACGGGTCGGGCACGGGCTGACGCAGGAACTCAACCGCGATGTCGGGGCCGCCGGTCAGCAGCAACCCGGCCGCATCGTCCGCCAACACGGGCGCATTTTCCGACGCGCGTTCGAGATCGCGGCACGCGTTGTGAACCCGCAATTCAGGCCGTTCCAGAAACCAGCGCGCAAAGAACGGCTCGTCCTTTTCTCGGATCCAGGTGGCAACGGTCGGCATCGCGTCAAAAATTTCTCCGGCGCGGCCGGGAGGAACAACCGGACGGCACGGGATGAGATTCTGTTCCCGTTTTCATCGGCGCATGCCCTCCCGATCCTCGCGGGTCCCGGAGGAGCGAATGTTGCCGAGAACCCTTGCGAAGTCCAATCCGAAAACACGTTCAAAAATTGCGACTCGCATGGGAAATAAACCTTGCTTTTCCTAGGGAATAACCCCTAGGTATTTAGACTATCTATTAGCGTGAAACATGGTGATACAGTCTTGGGATACCAATTTTATGATGCAAACCCGTCACCGACTCGTCCTGGTGGATGACCACAGCGTCATTCGAGATCTGTTCAAATATCAACTCTGCCGCAGCGAACCGTTGCGATACGAAATCGTCGGCGAGGGCGCCACGGGCCAGGAAGCCGTGGACAGCTGCTTGCAGATGCGCCCCGATCAGCTGCTCCTCGACCTGATCCTGCCCGGTCTCACCGGCGGGGATGTGCTCCGGCGGCTCCAACCGAAATTGCCCCGCATGCGCACGCTCTTTTTCTCGGCGTCGATGCGCACCTCGCTGATCTCCGAGGCATTTGATCTCGGGGCCAACGGGTTCGTCGGCAAGCCGCGCCCGTGGAGCACGGTGCTGGAAGCCGTCAATCTCGTGGCCGAAGGCGGCAAGTACTTCGATCCGTCGGTCGCGTATCTCGCCGGGCGCGCCGCGCGCCAGCCGACCCCCGAGGATCTCACGGGCCGCGAGCGCGAGGTGGCTCAGTTGATCGCCGAGGGCCACAGCACGAAGGAAATCGCGTCGCTCCTGGGTGTCAGCGCGAAGACCATCGACAAACACCGCACCCGGATGATGGAAAAACTCCACGTTCACGACGCCGTCGCTGTGACCCGCTACGCTCTGCAAGCGGGTTTGACGACGTTGGAATGATCGTCGCCCACGGACGGCGTCACGAGGGCTTGCTGCCCGGCAGCCCGAGTGCGTCGCGCGCTTCCACGAGCTTGCCGTAGAGACTCTGCAAGCCCTCGGGAATGATCCGGGTCGCGCCGAGCACGGTCATGAAATTATGATCGCCCGGCCAGCGCGGCACGATGTGCAGGTGAAGATGGTCCGCGAGCCCCGCGCCGGCGCACGACCCGAGGTTGAGGCCGACGTTGAAACCCTGCGCGCCGACGACCTTGCGCAGGAGGGTCTGCGCGTCTTCCGCGAGCGTGAGCAACTCGAGCTTCTCTTCGGCCGTCAATTCCGCCAGCTCGGCGGCTTTGCGGTACGGCACGGCCATGAGGTGACCGGCCGCATAAGGGAAGCGGTTCATGATGAGGAACCCGCTCTTGCGCCGCAGAACGACAAGGTGGCCTGCGTCGTCCGAGGTCTGCGCCGCCTCGGCGAGGAAATCCGGCAATGGTCGCGGCAGCTCGAAGTATTCCACCCGCCAGGGAGCCCAGAGCGACGCGAGATGCGCGGGGTCGGTCACGGTGCTCCTCCTTCTCCTCTCGTCGGGACCACCGGAGACCGTACCGCCAGCCAGAGCCAGCCGGCGAGGAGACACAGGCCGCCGAAGGGTGTCACGTGGACGAGCCAGCGCGGTCCCCCCGCCGCGGCGACGTAAAGACTGCCGCTGAAAAGCAATATGCCCGCGCCGAACAAGCCCCACGCCGCTTCCGCGAACGTCCGCAAGCACGCGAGGATCAGCATGACCGTGGCGTGGACGGCGTGGTAAAAAACCGCTTTTTGCCACCAGTCCCGCGCCTCGGGACGCGCCGCGAAGACGCTTTCCATGCCGTGCGCCCCAAATGCGCCGAGCGCGACCGCCAGAAACCCGAGAAGCGCGGCGGCGCGGAACGCTCGCGGAGAATCGATCTGCATCGGCATCACAGGCACGCTCAACGAGCCATCGTTGCGCTCGGCGAGGCTGGCGGCGGTGTCGGCACGTCGAGCCCGAGCGCCGGCAGGGCGGATTCCGTCGGCGTGGGCGATTCGGCGGGCTCGGGGCGAACCGGTGCGTTGCTCGGTTTGGCCGGATTCAACTCGTCAAAAAACGGCTTCAGTTCCTTGTCAAAGCTATGCTGGCTGAAAAAATAGTCGCGCAGTCGCAGGGCAAAACCGTCCGCGTCGCCGGTTTGCCGCGCGCGCTTGAGGAACGCGGCAGCCTCGGCGGATTTGCCATCGCGGACCTTGAGCGCGGCAGCCGTGAAAAGCCAATCGATCCCCGGGTTGGGCAGCGCCATCTGTTTGTTCATCTCGTCGGCGAACTCCTTTTCCTGCCCGAGGTCGATCAACGTGAGCCGGATCGTCAGACGGTAGAGACCTTCCGCCGTCGGCTCGCGCAGACGGTCCAGCGCCTGTTGCAGCCGCACCAGCGCCGCCTGGTATTTGCCGGCGAGACGGAGAGCCCCGCCCCAGTAGAAGAACGTACGCGCGTCGAACGGATCGACCTTCGTCGCGGTTTCAAAGTCGTTCATGCCGTTGCCGCGAAACGCGTTCGCCCTCGAACTGAGCGTTGCGCGCAGGTTGTACGTGCTGGCGAGTTCGTCGCCTTCGTTGAGCGCATCGTTCAGGAGGGGAACCGCATGGGGGTAATCCCCGGCGAACGACGCCAACTGGGCAAGCTGGAACATCATGCCGTGGACGCGCTCCCCGGAAGCTCTGACCTTTTCCAAGAGTTCCCTTGCCTTCTTGAAGTCGGACGATTGTTCGGCGGCCATCGCCTGATCGATCAGGGCGGAGTTCGCGTCCGAGAGGAGTTTGGTGGTCGTTTTGCCTTCCTGGTTCACGGTCTCCGGCGCGGCCGGCGCGGCGGAGGGCGGCGGAACTGTTCGGCTGACGCTCGCCCGACCGAGCATGAAACTGCCCGCGAGCAGGACCAGCACCCCGGCTTGAATGGCCAAGCCGACCCACGCGTTGCGCTTGACGGCCGTCTGCTGCCCGCGCCGCACGCGCGTCGACAGCGGGTCGGTCGCCTCCGACGTGGCGGCCCTCGGTGTGCGTGTCGCTTCGAATTCAGTTCCCGACTGATCCCGCAAGGTCGTCGAAGCCGGGGCGGCGATGGGCCGCTCCGATTCCGGAGTCGAGTTTGACGCGTTCTGAGGCG
>CALMVM010000434.1:0-1002 GCA_937873255.1 uncultured Verrucomicrobiota bacterium
GCCAGTCATAGCAGATCAACCTCGACCCGTCACTTACTGAAAACCACTACCAAATAAAAGGGTTGAGGAGGTGTCTTTTGTCCCGATGCGTTTCGATGCTTTCAACCGCCCCTTCGTTTCCCCGCTTCCTCCTCGCGTTGGATGCCGCTGCCCGGCTGGCCGGCGGGGTCCTGACCCTCTTCGCCGCCTTTCAGGTCGTGACGGGACCCAGCCAGGATCACGGTGCCGCTGGTTGCGTCGAATGGGTCACCGTCCTCGGCCGAGCGGATGTGTGGGTCGATCAGATGGTCCACCGCCGCGAAGTATGCTTTGGCGTGCCGGGCAAAAACCACATTGACCAATGGCACCGGTAGCGTTGCGACCAACAGCGTGCTCGCCAAGGACCAGTCGCTGTGAAACGCCTGTAGGTAGAAATAGATGAGAATACCCGCCAAAGCTCCGAACGCGTAGCCGATGGCCCATTGCGAAAGCAGAAAATACCCCGGCTCCCGCTCGTAGAGATACCGGCAGTTGGGACACCAATCCAACGGCGTGAACCACTCGGCCAACCTACGGGTGTGACGCAGCGGAAGGAACATGGGCCGGGTACCGCACACCGGACACTTGAGCCATGTGGCCCGCCAAAGATAGTTGGCGACCTGCCGCAGCGGAGAAGAATGGGCCTGGACAGGATAGGGTTGGGAAATCCGATTCATCAGGAATAAGAAAACTCGAAGGTTCGAGCGCGATTTAGCAATCGTCTTCCACACGCCCGGCGAAACGATATGCAGTTTCTGATTGGTAGCCCCGCTCAGGCATCGAGCATGGCATTGTTGGCCCAGGCAGTTTCCGAGTGCACACTTCCGTGCGCGTTCGGAACGTTGACGTGCTGTCTGCAAGCCTCCGATTTGGTTTGTGGCAGAAGGACTATGAAGGTCGAACCCGCATCCTTGCCGCTGCTATACGCGCTGACGCTGCCGCCGAAAAATTCCAACAAGAACTAGACCAAAGCCATAACAATAA
>CALMVM010000434.1:1012-6917 GCA_937873255.1 uncultured Verrucomicrobiota bacterium
GGACTTGACCAAAGCGAGTCCGATTCCCAAGCCGGAAGGTTTGACCCCGCACGGTTTCGACCCTTGCCGGAACAGATCGAAAACACGCGGCAGCAGTTCCGGCGAGATGCCGATTCCGTTGTCGCGCACCTCGATCACAGCGAGGCCGTTCACCAACCTCATGCAGACGTTGATTTGTCCGCCATGCTCGGTGTACTTGGCAGCGTTCGCCAACAGGTTGACGACCACCTGCTGCATCCGCAAAGGATCGGCGAAGACGCACGCGGGATCTGGTGGCAGCGACAGCGTCAACCGGTGGCTGCGACCCGTCACCAGAGATTTGACGGTTTCTGCGGCGTTCATGATCATCTCGCTGAGATCGAACCATTCCTTGGAAAGTGCCGGTGCACCGTGTGAGCCTCGGTTGAGTTCCATCACCTGCTCGATGATGCACGCCAGGTAGCGGCTCTGGCGTTCGACGATGCTCCACAACTCGCGGTTGGATTGGCCGTCGCTCGCGCTCTCACCGGCCGCTTGTGCGGCAAGTAGGATCGAAGCAAGCGGTTCACGCATTTCGTGCGCGAAAATGGCGATGGACGAACTCGCTGACTGCGCGGCACCGTTGATCTGCATGGTTGATAGAATGGGCTGGAGCCGGTTTATTTCGCCTTCAGAAGTTGCGCGCGGCGGCGGACAACGCCGAACCCGAGTTCGCGGAAGCGGTCCCCCGGAGCTTCGTCCACCAACGTCCGAACCAGGCGCGAACCGCTTGCTGGTGGGCGCGCCGCTTTGCCTGCCGATGTGCGAGGCCAGCCAACTTGAACCGCCGTTTTTGTAGCAACGCCGCCAGCATCCCGCTTTGTGACAGGGTGGGATACTCTGCCGTGTCCGGGTGGAGCATCTTGTATTCGGTCAAGCCAATAGTGTAGGGCATCGTAAAACGTGGGGTTGATTTCTGGAGTCGAGGTAGAAAGAAGCGGGGATCGTCCGGCAGAACCCAGGACGATTGCTTCCCGGGTCCAACGCATCAGGCCGCGCGGCTCTTTAGCCTGGGTTGACGGTGTGGGTTTCGTAGTAGGAGCGGAAGTCGTTGCCACCGTCGCGACCGAGCATTTCAATCATCTCCTGCCGGCCTTCCTTGGTGTTCATCAACTCGCGGATCATCAGAATGCGCGTGGTCTTGTTCTGGCACAGCGTGCGGACCCGGGTCGCTTGCCGGTCAGGGCACTTCGGGGCCGCGTTGGCGCTGGCGGTGGCGGCGAGAGTTACGCAAGCGCCGAGAGCGAGGTGCAGTTTGTTTTTCATGGGATCTCAGTCGGATGTTAGTTGTTGTTTTCGAGCAGTCGGAGTGTGTTCCCCAAGCCGTCGTTGACGTGGACACCAAGAACTCGGAAATCACTTTTTGACTCCCGAGAACTTCTCTCACCGGAACAGCCGGCGTGAGGCTGGCCCTGACACGACCGGCTCATTTCTTTCTCAAGCGTCCGCCGATCCGAATTTCATCAGCAGCCCATTTTTCTCGTGCCATTCAGCATCTGGAACAGGCACAATTTCCCATCCGCCTTCAGATTGGGTTTGGCGCGACATCAGACTTTAAAGCGCGAAGCGCCCAGCCTGTCAGCCACACCTTCTTCCTTTTGCTTCAGCGGGAGCGTGACAGGCGACACCGTCGCTTTCCCGCTGCGCTCTCCATCAAGGGTTCGGATTTGCGGGCGCGAGGCGTTGGACCAAGGCGGCGAACCGAGGTTCGGACCGCAGGACATCCCAGAGCGGATTGAGCTTCAGGTCACCGTAAGTCGGCTGGCAGGGAATGTTTGCTCCCGCCGGACCGGCCACCAGCTTTTCCAGTTCCGTCAAAGCCAGGTCCTTCTGATTCGTCCACGCATACACGACCGCGAGACAGCAACGGTCGGAAGGCCCCACCTCGTCGTCGGTGTCCGCTGGCGTCATCGTACAGGCGAGTTGTGCCTCTCGCACCGCTTCCTCCTTGCGTCCCAACCCGGCGTCGATCATTGCCAGCAACAGGAGGTTCCGCTCATCGCGGGGAGCGGCGGCGACTTTTTTCTCCACTTCCCCGCGCGCCGTGCCGAAAGCGGCCCGCGCCGCCACGTCGTCACCGCGCAGCCGGGCGGCGAGCGCCTCGAACCAGGCGGCCGGATACTCGAAGTTGGCAATCAGATACGAAGGTTTCTTGGAGGCGAGCAGTACGAACCTGAGTTTCGTCTCGTCGCGGCCGAAAAGCGCCAGGAGCAACTCGAACTGGTCCCGAAACCTGTGATCCGGATCATCCGCGTCCGTCCACTCCGCGGTCGCCGCGCGTACCGGCTTCAGGTCTGCGTGACTCTCCAGCTTGAGGAGCGCGCGCATGATGGTAAACGTCGGCACCGCGTCGTGCGGCACCAGGAGCGCCAAAGCAGCGAATTCCTGGTCTGCCTGGTCGTAGCGACGCAGGTAGTTGCACATGAACGCCAGATCGAGATGGGCGCGAATGCTGCGCGGGTTCAGCGTGGCTGACTTCTCCAAGGGACGGATCACGTCGTCGTAGCGCCCCTGCTTGAAGGCGATGCGTCCGCTGAGATTCCCCAGTGTTGCGCTGTTCGGCAGTGTGCGTCGGGCGAGGTCCAACTCAATGCGTGCCTGCTCGAGGTCGTGGGTGGCAAGGAAATAATGGGAGGCGGCACGCAGGTGGGTGTCGCCGTTGTCGGGTTGCAAATTCCTAGCGCGCGCCAACGCGGATTCCGCCAGTGAACGGTGGTCCACGGCAAGTTCCTCCGCGCTTGCTTCCTGATAGTTGACGACAATGTCGTCATGCAACGTCACCAGCGCGCCGTAGGCCAGCGCGAAGCCGGGATCGCGCGCCACCGCTGATTCCAGAAGCGCAATGCGCTGTCGACTGGATTCTCGCAATTCCGTTTGAGTCCGGAAGATAGTAGGAAGTGCGAGCGCTTGGAGGTAGAGATCATATGCGATGGGATCATGCGTCGGACGCTGGTCGATGACGGACAACTCGTCCGGGGAAGGAGGGGTGTGCAAACGGCCTGCGATGACCCGAGTGATCTCCCCCAGCATGGCAAACTCTTCCGACAATGGCCGCTCGTACTGCGCGGTCCATTTTCGGGCGGGACCGCCGGTCTCCGTGAGCCGCAGTTCGATCCGCACCCGTTCACCGTCGCGCCGCACACTGCCTTCGAGCAGGTGGTCGACGCCGAGGGCCCGGCCGATGGCGGCCAGGTCGCGGGGCTTGCCGGTTGCGTACGACTTCACACTCTCAGGGCTGATGACCTTGAGTCGGGAAATCCGGGCCAGGTCGGCGGTGATCGCATCCTGGATGCCAGCGGTGAAAAATGCGTCGCCGGGCTTCGGGCTGAGATTCTCCAGAGGAAGCACCGCGATGGAGCTTCCTGCCGGCACGGACGAAGGCCGGTGGAGAAACCAGCCCGTTGCCAGGGCCGCGAGCGTGCAGACAACGAGCAGGACAACTCCGACCGTCCACCCCCGCCGCCGGGCGCGGCGCGAGGCATCCGAAATTCCTTCGACCGGAAAGTGCTCCTGGCAGTCGCGCAACGCTTCGAGCAGTTCGCGCGCGGATTGCGGCCGCTTGCCGGGATCGACCGCCATCATGGACTTGAGCAAGGCCACGATCCGCGTCGGCACACGCGCCGCAGTGAGTTGCGCCAGCGGGATGGGATGCTCGACCTGGCGAGAGTGGATTTCCTCCAAGGTGGCGCCTGTGAAAGGCGTTCGTCCGCAGAGCAGATACCAAAGCGTTACCCCAAGCGAATAGATGTCTGCCCGATGATCGATTCGCCGGGTTTTCGCCCGGGGGAACTGTTCCGGGCTGGCAAAAGCCGGCGTGCCCACAAAGCCGCCGTGCGTGTGGTCGGTGCCCAGGGCGGACTCGGCGCTGACCGCCTTGGCCAATCCCCAGTCGATGACCTTGACCACCGTGGAAGCATTGCCGCCGGTCTTTTCGCCTTGTGGCGTGGTGAGCATGATGTTCGAAGGCTTCAAGTCGCGGTGCACGACCCCGCACGCCTCCGCCGCCGCCAATGCCCGGGCGACTTGCACGCCGATTTCCACCGCCAGCGCGGGCGGGAGCGGTCCCACGCTGCGGACCCGTGCGTCGAGAGTCTCCCCCTCAACGAGTTCCATCACGTAGTAGCACTCACCGTCCTGCTCACCGTAGTGCGAGACGCTGGCGACATTGGGATGATGCAGCTTGGCCGCCGCGCGCGCCTCCCGAAGAAAGCGCGCCCGGGCGCTCGGATGTTCCGCCACCTTCTGGTTGATGACTTTCAGTGCCACGGCGGAGTGCAGCACGCTATCCGTGGCCCGGTAGGTCGTGGCCATGGCACCCGCGCCGAGTTCGACGGGATGCCCATCGGCTCCCGCGTCGATGTCGAAATGCCCGTAACGGCGGGTGCTTTCTCCAGACGGTTCCCCGCCGGGAGAGTCAGTGGATGGTGCCCCGTCGTCCGCGGGGAACGCGAAGGCCATCAGACACCGCAGGCATTCACCCTCCGGTCCTCGACGGACCAACGGCTGGTGGCAGCCAGCACAAATCTCCACTGCGCCTGAATTTGCAGACGACCCATCAGCCAAGCGGCGGTTCCACGATGGCGTGTTCTCGGAGCCGTCGACGTTTGCCATAGGAGAGCGGTGGAAATTTCCAGCAACGATGATTCAGGAAGTCAGTAGACGATGCAGATAGCGCATCTCCTCGTCGATCTCCGCCGGGTTGGACACGGTGCGCGCCACCTCCAGGCGCAACTCTTCGCGGTAGCGCTGCCGTAATCGCTGGAGCCAGGTGCGCAACGTGGAGATCGGTACGCCCAAACGCGCGGCGACCTCTTCTTGACTGGGCGGCATGGTTGTCCCACCGACCACAAAGGGCTTGAGTTCCTCGAACACTCCTTTCTTGCCTTCAGCGACGAATGCTTTTTCCAGATGCTCCCAGGCTTGGCTCATCAGGGTGACCGCCCAGTTCTGATCGAAAATATTGCCCTCGCTGCCGTGCGAAGACGCGCTCATCAGTGCCTCGGCCTCGACGAGGTGTTCGTCCATGGAAACGATCTGCACGCCGCCGCCGCGCTTGAGGCGGTGGGCATGGTCATATTCGTTGGCCAGGAAGTGCTGCAAGCTGCCGAGTAGGAAGGTCCGCAGGCGGCCCTTCTCGCGGCTGGCGCGGCTCAAGGTGTCGTGTTCGAGCAGGTGCACAAAGAAGCCTTGGGTCAGGTCCTGCGCGTCGCTAGGGGAACGTCCCTGTCGGCGCAAGAACGCGTAGAGTGGTGGCCAGTATGCCTGACAGAAATCCGTGAGCGCGCGTTGGGCGTCTTCAAGAGACTGGCTTTGGGCAGCACACAGTACCACGCTCCAATGCGTGGTGTGAAAAGGTGCGCCTCCGTCCTGCAACGTGCCCGGTATTGTTTTCACATCGTGCAAATTAGCGAAAAAGAAGACGCGTAGAATGGAAGTTGACTGCCAGTGAGACCAGAGAGCCGGTGCGTGGACTGGCTGTGGTGATTCCGAGGATCTTTGTTGATCACGATGAATAGCGAAGAATCAAGGCGCGGATTCGATTGCCCCAGCCCGGCACCACGATGCGCTGTCCCCTCTTCATTGCCGAGTATCCTTGCCGCGCCACGGTAGCCGACGGCATCATGTTCAGGCACGGGCGACCGGAGGAATCTTCGCCCCTGTGACCCGCCGCCGCGCAGAAGCCGCTCCGTGTCGGACCAGGACACAAGGTCGTCAACGTGACCCCGGTACCCCGGAGTTCTTTGGCCAGTGCTTCCCCCAGGCTGAGCACATAAGCTTTGGAGGCGTTGTAAACCGCGCTGCCGGCTTCTGGCGCCAGCACGGAGAGTGCCCCAACCAGAAGCACCCGCCCCCGGCCGCGCGCAACCATTACCGGCAGAAACGTCAG
>CALMVM010000435.1:0-8383 GCA_937873255.1 uncultured Verrucomicrobiota bacterium
GGTTAAACTCACCGTGGGTTCGAATCCCACCTCTTCCGATCTAACTTGCTCAAAATAATCGAGTTGCAATCTATTCCTAGGGCTGCGCCTAATCCCTATCGCACAGTGTTGCACTGTTCTGCACGGGCTGAAAATGGACACCGTATGGACACCAAATACCGGATTATTCAGTCCAGAGCCTAGAGCTACGCCGGGAGATCAAGTCGAATCCGTGACGGCACAAAGCCTATTCGTACATTATGCGATGTGGAGGCTCAATCGCCATTCTTTACACAGATGGCATTTTATGTTCAGACTGTTCCACGCTCTCCCGCCGATTTATCATCGCAAAACAATAAATTTCACCTTTTGAGAATCAATTAGAGATTATGCCTACTTCCATCGCAGACCTAATTACAGAACTTAGAGCAGACCCATGGCGCGCTACGGCAGGCTTCAGTCAGGAAATTGAGGAGGCTCATCAAAAGCTGTTTGCTGCATCAATCTCTACAGAACAGGTGCAGATCATCTTAGATAAATGGTTGCAGAAGTATCAGCCATGTTTGTTTGGACGGATGGTAGCAGCCATGCGTCTAATTAATTATTGCATTTTGACTGAAAGTGATATCAAGCAGGGTGATCTTTTTATAAAAGATAAAATTCAACGTGACAGGCTTCAATGGACACGCGAGGGATTCAATGGAGCAAAAAGTGGATTTATTATACTGCTATTGTCAGAAAAAATCGCGTATGCCCTTCCTGATGATACAATGTTAGAAATAGCGAAACGAGTGGCAGCACTCTACTTACAAACCGATGTGACTGTGGATGATATTTTGTTGGAAGAAGTATTCTTGCAGAAACCTGGTCCACAAATGACGACTTGGAAGTGGAATGCGGGAGTAAACTATTTTTGCGCTCAAGGCGATCAGCGCTGGTGGAACGATCATCGCATCCCCGGCGGAATGGCGTTCTCTATCAATTCTGTTGGTCATCTAGTTAAATCTGCAAAGATGATCACGCAGATGAAACAGCTTGATGAAGCACTGGGAGTTCAGTCAGAAGAATGGCAGGCGTCGAAAGTTGATAGCCTTGACAAAGCACTCACCCACGCCATGAATACAATAGCAAATGCGTCGTACACTGTGTCGGGCAAGGCGACCGAGTTGCTTTCTATTCCTCAAGATCGGTCGCAGATGACCGTTGAAGAGTGCCCCTTCCATCTTGCAACTAATTTACAAGACAAGAATTATTGCGAGTACCGTGGATATTATCATACAGATTATACCATTCCGTCAGAATACTTTCGACCAGATATAGAACGCCCATCTGATATTCGGCCAAAAACTTTAGATTTTACATACCTGTTCTGGAATGCTTTGGAAAATCCTGCATTCACCACTATGGGAGTAGGCCAACAAATTCGAGATGAGCAAAGCGGACAAGAAACCGAGATTGAACCGAAGCTAAGCGAACGGCTTGACAAAAATTTGCGTGTTTTAGAAGAAGAAATCCCAGTTGATCAATGCTTACGTCTAAAGCTTGCACTAATTGACTAACTACTCATTAGGCAGACACAACTCCGCTTCGTATTTCTTTGCTAGAAATTCTAAGACCTCCTTGCTTTGCTGGGTAGTCTCGCTTAGGCCAACTATAGCTAAGCAATGAAGATTGCGAGCTGTATCAGTAGTATCAACCAAAAGATCGATTGCGCCGAAAAATTTAGATCGTAATTGGATTATACCTGTATACCTCGGCAAATGGAACGTAGAACAGAATCTTTCAACTTGATTTATTGTCGCTTTCTTTAACAATAATTCCTTAACATACCTGTAAGAACGTATGATGCGCGTGTCAATTAATATTGAATCGCTGTTTGTATTGTCGAGAGCATGAATCATGTCTGCAAGCTGAAACACAATGCCAGAACCAACATCGCGCAGGCTCTGAAAAGACAGCCTGATTTTCGAATGCATTGGAATTAAAACATGACTGAGTACCCAATCATCATCCTCTTCAACACTATCAGAAGTGGTTGTAATATTAAGAACAGCGGCAGCGTTCGGGGAGGTTCCGGTGAAAGAAGCACTCAAATACGGCCCATGCCGATCATCATGAACATACAAAGCGACAAGGTCTGTAGACTGTTCGTCTAGACAACCCGCAACAATATGTTCGGCCACATGGCTCTCCCGCAACTTTATACCCGCCAAAGTAACCGCATGGCTTAGCCCATTGTTCTTTCTCAAAATTAGAATTGGAGCCATTTCAGACATGGCTGCCGAATACAGAAGACCGCGCGCCATGTCCAGCCGATTAATTTTGAACAGATTTGGCGATAAACCCACAGCCTGGATTGCTTGACACATCTGTTCCACAGATAGCCCTTCAGAAGGCATGGTACGACCAAATGGAAGCGAGTGTTGAGATGCAAGCGTTGTTATTTGTGCGGGCGTTGCGGCTGCTACATCCTCAAAGTCGCGTACTTTTTGCAGCGCTGACCACAAGGCTGTCGTAGCACATGCACTAACTCCAGTATCCTGCTGCTGAAATCCTAACCCTCGCACACATAACTCTACCCCCATAAAGTGGGGCCGATATTTACGCGTCGGACCAAAAGACCGGTAATAATCCGCCGTGTCGTGCGGAGTCCGAGCGTAGGAACGGAGTACCGTTCTCCCCACGGGACATCCGTGCAGGGGCTTGATAACGACAAATCCTAGATATGCCTTTTCACTAAAATCTTCGTATGCAGCACGATATTCGCGCTCGCTAGCTGAATGTGCTACGCCGAGCAATTCTGTCAGGCAAGCCTGCACATCGGCTTGCTCAATCGAGAAAAAATGTACTCGCTTACAAAAATTGTCGTACGGGAAAAAACTCCGCGCGTAAAAAATGCTATGATCCTCGATGTAATCGCGATCAATGTAACGCCGCTCAATAGCGATGGAGCGGCATTGCAAGTGACGTACATATTTTTCGATGTAGCGAAGTTGTCGAAACGGCTCCTTAGCTGCTCCGAAAGGAGGCGCACGAAGGCCTAATTGACCCTCAAGTGGGGCTTCGTCAAAACGACAAAACCGCACCTCTTGACTGGTTCCAGCCATAATTTAACTGACCGAAACTAAAAAATGGTCAGTCTTTGGCGTTGATGCGAACCGAGAAATCCTCTTCGCTCAAACGCTCGGATTCATGCAGGGCATTTGCCCACTGCTCTCTTTCGGCCTTTAAATCGGACGCCTCTGCCTTAAATCGTTCCTGAGTATCGGGGGTTTTCACGGCAGAATATTCGTTTGTCTGAGCTAGATGCTCGTTTGGTTCAGGTGAGGTGGTCATGGCGTCGCACTGTGTTGTTCGTCTGCCCGAATTTCCGATGTGAAGGCGAAAATTGACTCGGCCATGCGGCAACAAAGGGAGTCAGCGTAGTCGGCTCAGTACATGCGTCAAGGCTCAGTTTCGGCGATGTTCCACTCCTCGCGTTGCGAGATGATGGCACTGCCTTGGATCGTCCAGTTCCTTCTGGGGCCAACATGCTTGGCGCGGGGTGGGTTCTCGCGGCTGTATTTCTCGCGGCAATACTTCTTGACGGTGTCAACTCCGACGCCAAGTAGATCGGCGGCTTCAACCACCGTATACCATTTGTCTTTGTTGGGTTTACGATCACTCATCGTATGTATAAACACGTTTGTAGGGGTCTGACAACAGGAAATTATAGATAATCACAGATAATCACAGAAAAATAGAGGCGTCAATGGATAAAGAGGGAAACACATCGACCGCCTCGCCAAAACGCTAGCGTAAATCTTCCAATGCCCTGGCAGCGCTACCCCGGCGCGAAATCATTTCTTTTGCACCCGCTTTGTCGAGAGGCCGGGAGACACAATTCTGCACATGGGATATGATTTCTTCAGCGGTAATTCCGTGGTTCAAGTAGGCGGCTGTAGCCTTGGCAAAATCTTCCAACGAACGCGCGGCACGGACGCTGTTGCACCGATGGCAGCAGGTGACAAGATTGCGCTCGTTATTGCTCCCGCCGTGGGTGTGTGCCGTCAAGTGATCCAAGGTCAGCTTGGCCCCATCTTCAACGCTCTCACCGCACCACGCGCACGAAAGGCCATCCCGCAAGTAAATCGCCAACCGCTTTTCCTGACGAATCCAGTTCATACCCTGCCAGTTCCCCATTGTCCGTGCATCGAGTTGTTTGTCCCGTAGCAGTGTCTCCATGCCACGAAACTAATGTCTTTGTTGAATTTTGTAAACATAAATCAGCAAACACCGCGGATTTTTTGATTACGCTTTTTCATTTTGATGACCGTGCTTTGCCCATCTGTCCACAACCTCCCCGACGCTTTCATCGTTCCGTGCATCGGCTTTGATTGCAGCCAGTGTTTCGGGCGCGACACGGCTCGGAAATGGAACGCGCTTTTGGGCTGGCGAGATCGCTTTACGGCCTGCACCCTCACGTTTCCCGCCACTGTTCGGGCGAGCGCCACCGCGCCCAGATTTCTGTTCTGCCATGCGAGGAAGACCATCGCCAAAACTGATAATTGTCAACGCGATTCAGCAGAGGCTACAAATCTTTGAAAGCTCACCGGCTCGACCTCGAATCGAATAAACCTCCGCCAATCTGGTTTTTTGGTGCGTTTCGCAGGCAGCGCCTGTACCATCGCGCTTGTCGCAAAACTGAAACCGCCCTACCCTGTGCAGGGTGCTTAGTTCTCGGACAAGATTCCCCATTTTTGAACGATGCCCCGCAGTGAAGCTCAAGTTCGCTTTGAGTTGATCGACCCCGCCTTGGAAACGCGCGGGTGGAATCGTGCTGATATTCGCGTGGAGGAAGTTGCTGCGACCATCGACATCGTTCATCACAAAGCGCGCCGACGGTCAAAAGGACGAACCGATTACGTCCTACGTCGCCCGCTTCAACCAGGTGCAGAACCGTTGCCGCTCGCCATCATCGAAGCGAAGCATGAGGGGCTTCCGCCGGAACACGGCTTGCAACAGGGCAAGAATTACCGCGTGGGCCAGCTAAACCACGTTCCCTACGTATTTTCGTCCAACGGGCATTTGTTTGTTCAGTACGATGAAGAAACAGGCGCTACCTCTGAGCCGAAGCCGCTTTCTGAATTTCCGACACCGGACGAACTCACCGCGCAATACTTGGCGCACCGTGGTCTGAACCCGGCAACGCCGGAAATGAAGCTGCTCACGACGCCGTACAAGCAAGGCCGCGACTATCTGCGCTACTATCAAGATGCGGGTATCCGTGCTGCCTTCGAGCAAATCATCCGGCAGCGTCAGCAGAACATTCCTCCCCGCGTAATCCTGCCCATTGCCACAGGCGGTGGAAAAACGCGCATGGCTGCGGCGATGCTGAAACGCATCTTCGACGCGGGCTTCATGGGCAAGGCACTGTTCGTTTGCGACAGGACCGAGCTTCGGGACAACGGGCTTGGTGACTTCCAGACAGAATTCGGAAACGACGCGGCAGAAGTCGATACGCGCGATCCGCAGAAAAATGCAAAAGTCCTCGTCGCAACGTACCAGACGTTGGGCAACGATCCGTCAAAGCGAAAGAATGCGAACGACACTTCCGAAGAAGACGACGAACTAGATGCGGTCATCGACGCCACTTTCTTCCTGAAGCACTACCCGCCGGGATATTTTGACGTGATCGTGATTGATGAGTGCCACCGCTCCGCTTGGGGCAAGTGGTTCGTCATTCTGGAAAACAACGCGCAGGCGATTCAGGTCGGATTGACGGCCACGCCCCGCGAAATCAAGTTTCCAGAAACCAAGAATCCCGAACTCGCCAAGAAAATTGCCGAGGACAAGCGGGTGTATGCGGACAACTTCAAATACTTCGGCAAAGCGCCATACGAATACCCGTACCAGCAAGGCGTCTTGGATGGCTACCTTGCGCCGTGCGAGATCGAACAGTACGACATTCACCACGACGGCGAACTGAAACCGGAACGCATTCGCGGCGTACTCCGCGACGATGTTGCGGCGAAGAAACTGACCGATTTGCTCACAGGGCAGAAGCTCACAGCGGACGCCGTGCCGAAGTTCAGCGACGGGGCGACGTTAGAAGGAAAGCTCGTCATGCCTGACCGTATTTCGGCGATGTCCGCGCATTTGTTCAACCGATTGCTTGCGACCGGAGACGGTAACCCGCTGCAAAAGACGATTGTGTTTTGTGCCAGCGACCCTCACGCCGACTTGGTGACGAACGAATTGAACGCACTTTACAGTCAGTGGGCCAAGGCCAACGGGCAAAAACGCGCCCGCAACTACGCCTTCAAGTGTATGTCCTCTGTGAACGGACAGGCACTCATTCCCGATTTTCGTGGAAGCAAGAAATCGCACATTATCGCCACGACCAAAGACCTGCTCACGACCGGCGTGAACGTGCCTTCCGTGCGTAACATTGTCTTCTTCCGCTACGTCCAATCGCCGCTGCTTTTTCATCAGATGGTTGGGCGCGGCACGCGCATTGACGAGGAAAGCGGCAAGCTCATGTTCCGCATTTTTGATTACACCGGAGCCACGGCCCTCTTCGGCGCGGAATTTCTCACACCCCCGCCACCGCTGCCGCCACCAGCACCACCGCCAGGGCCGCCCACGCCACCCGCACCGCCGCCGAAGGTAAGGGTGAAAGGTGTCAGCATCAAAATCGCAGACATGGGGCGCTTTAACCTGCTCACGCGGGATGGGCGTTTACAGCGCGTGACTCCAGAGGAATATCTTCAAGAACTCGTGAAGCAACTCACGGAGAATGTGCCAACGCTCGCGGATTTTCGCGCGAAGTGGCTCGATCCCGCACAACGTAGCGCGCTTCTGAAACAACTCCGCGATCAACAACTCTTGCCTGAATTGGTGCAGGAAGCCGCGCAGATGGAAGATTATGACGAATTCGACATTCTGGCTGCGTTCGCCTACGGCATCACGCCCATGACACGGACGCAACGGGCAGCGCAGTTTGCCGACGACAAACCGGATTGGCTGGTTCAGTTGCCGCAACCTTCGGCCAAAGTGATCCGCGCCATTGCGAAGCAATTTGAGAAGGCCGGAACTGCCGCCCTCGAATCTAATGAGCTTTGGCAAACGCTCGGCGTGCCGAATGCCTTGCGGGAACTTAAACGGGGTGGCTCTGCGAGCACGTTGCTTCGGAAGACGAAAGAGACGCTTTTCGTCGCGTGACGAAAGAAAACATACACACCGAAAGTATGCACGAATGGCCGCGCGTGAAGCTCAAGGACATTTGCGACATAAACCCCCGCCGTCCGGTTATCACGCGGGCAAACGATACTCTCACGACCTTCGTTCCAATGCCTGCTGTTGCTGAATTAGGCGCAGGCATTACCCGTCCAGAGTTGCGCCCGTATAGTCAGGTAGCTAAAGGATATACCTACTTCGGAGAAGGTGATGTTCTATTTGCAAAAATCACACCCTGTATGCAGAATGGCAAACACGCCATCGCACGCGGCCTAATTGATGGAATTGGTTTTGGTTCTACAGAATTTCATGTCTTGCGGCCAAAACCAGTTGCACTAGCTGAATGGATTCATTCGTTTCTTTATCAGCCTTCAGTGCTTGAGGAAGCAACTGCACATTTTACCGGTTCAATCGGCCAACAGCGCATCCCAGATAGTTATTTAGCTGAACTTCAAATACCTCTTCCATCGAAGGATGAGCAGTTTCGTATTACTACGGGCTTGCGCTGCCAGCTTACGGAAGTAGAAGGAGGTCGGTTGGCGTTGGCGGCACAACTGGAAGCAGCGAAAGCCTTGCCCGGCGCTCTCCTCCGCGCAATCTTCTCCAGCAGCACCGCACAAAATTGGCCACAGCGAAAAATTGGTTCGATTGCCAACGTGCAATCGGGTTACGCTTTCAAAAGCGACTGGTTTTCGTCCGACGGCGTGCGGTTGCTCCGAAACGTGAACGTCAGTCCAGGTGTGCTCCGATGGGACGAAATTAAAAGAATTCCGGCGAGCAGACGCCCGGAGTTTAGTGCGTATGAACTAAATGAAGGAGATATAGTTTTGTCTCTCGACCGCCCCTTTGTAAGTGATGGATTGAAACTGGCGAGAGTCAGTAAGAATGACCTTCCCGCATTATTGCTCCAACGTGTAGGTCGGATTATCCTAAGAGGCGAAGTTCATGCGGACTATTTATATGCGTTCTTGCAGACAGATTCGTTCATTCGAGCGATCACGACGCATGACCAGAGCCTTGGTGTGCCGCATGTCTCACCCAAGCAGATTGAGGCGATTGCTTTGCCTTTGCCGCCTATGTCGGTGCAGAAAGAGGTCGCGGTCCGCCTGCATACGGAACTTCAGCAGGCCAAATCCTTGCGCGAACATGTTGCTCAAAAGCTAGCAGCTTTTGAGAAGATGCCCGC
>CALMVM010000435.1:8393-9132 GCA_937873255.1 uncultured Verrucomicrobiota bacterium
GCATTTGATTTCCTGGCAAAAACAAAGGTTAAGGTTAAGCAGCACGGAACACAGCAATCGCTTAATGCTGCAGTGAAGGGCATTTGCGACGTGATGCGTCGTTCAAATTGTGCCGGGGCGATGAAATATGTTCCTGAACTGACGTGGATTCTCTTTCTCCGCATCCTCGATGAACGCGAGACACAGGAAGCGGAAGAAGCGGAAGCACTCAACATCCCGTTTGCGTCGTCACTCCAAGCGCCGTTTCGCTGGCGGGATTGGGCCGCGCCGGAAGCCGCCATGCGGCAAGACAAGAACGCGAAGATTTGGGATTTTGTTCACGAGCAGTTGTTACCGCACTTGAAAACGCTGGAAAAGCAACCGGGCGCGACGGGGCGGCAAAAGATTGTCAGCGAGGTCATGTCCAACGTAGAGCGGAGCCGGATTGATTCCGAGAAGAACTTCCTCGACGTACTCGACAAGGTTCAGGAGTTAAGTAACGAGTCCATCGAACAAACCCACGTCTTCACGCTCTCTCAGGTTTACGAAGGGTTGTTGCTCAAGATGGGCGAGAAGGGCAACGACGGCGGGCAATTCTTCACCCCGCGCGATACAATTCGCGTGATGATCCGCGTGATAAATCCCCAGATTGGCAAGACAATCTATGACCCCGGCTGCGGCACAGGTGGCTTTCTGGCGCAGTCGTATTGACGTGACTTCGCTTTTTCGAGCCGGGTGCTGAGTTAGTCTGGGGTGCCAA
>CALMVM010000436.1 GCA_937873255.1 uncultured Verrucomicrobiota bacterium
GTCTGTTCGTCCACGAGTACAACCAGCAGCCAATCACTTACTGAAAACCACTACCTTTTATTTTAAGGAGCGTCGACTTCTTTGAGTTTTTCCTCCGCAGACGCTTGAGAACGAAATAAGCACTTCCATCTATGAGCTACCTCACGACGAAAGACGGCACGCAGATTTACTACAAGGACTGGGGTCCGAAAGATGGACAGCCGGTGGTCTTCAGCCACGGTTGGCCGTTGACCAGCGACGCGTGGGAAAATCAGATGTTTTTCCTATTGGGCCAGGGCTGCCGCTGCATTGCCCACGACCGGCGCGGCCACGGCCGCTCCAGCCAGCCCTCGTACGGCAACGAGATGGACACCTACGCCGACGATTTGGCGGAACTCACCGCTTCCCTCGACCTGAAAAACGCGGTCCCCATCGGCCACTCCACGGGCGGCGGCGAGGTGACGCGCTACATCGGCCGCCACGGCACGAGCCGCGTAGCCAAGGCCGTGCTCGTCAGCGCGGTGCCGCCTCTCATGTTGAAGACCCCGGCCAACCCAGGCGGCTTGCCCATCGAAGTGTTCGACGACCTGCGCAAGAGTCTCCTGGCGGATCGCTCGCAGTTCTTTCTCGACGTGCCTAGTGGACCTTTTTTCGGCTTCAATCGTCCCGGCGCGAAGGCGAGTAAAGGCTTGATCCAATCCTGGTGGATGCAGGGCATGATGGGCGGGCACGTGAACACCTACGAGTGTATCAAAGCGTTCTCGGAAACGGACTTCACGGAGGACCTGAAAAGGTTCGACGTGCCCACGCTGATCATCCACGGCGATGACGACCAGATCGTGCCCATCGGGGCCGCTGGCTTCGCCTCCGCCAAGCTCGTGCCCGATGCGAAGCTCATCGTCTACGCCGACGCGCCGCACGCGCTACCCAACACGCACGCGGAGCGTGTGAACGCCGACTTGCTGGCGTTCATCCGAGGTTAGGTCCAGCGAAGCCATCTGCTCGCAACGACACGCTGGCCGAGACACCCGCCCAAGTCATGAGTACCGATCAACCTTCCTCCAGCGAGCGACCGCCACTGCCGCCCTTCACCGAGGATACCGCTCTCGTAAAGGTGCGCGCGGCGGAAGACGCCTGGAACACCCGCGACCCCGAACGCGTTTCGCTCGCCTACACGACGGACACGGTCTGGCGCAATCGCGCCGAGTTCCTCCACGGACGCGATCAGGTGGTGGCGTTCCTGACCCGTAAATGGGAAAAGGAACACGACTACCGTCTCATCAAGGAACTCTGGGCCTTCACCGATAACCGGATCGCCGTGCGTTTCGCCTATGAGTGGCACGACGACGCCGGGCAGTGGTTCCGCTCCTACGGCAACGAGAACTGGGAGTTCGATGAACGCGGGTTGATGCGCCGCCGCCACGCGAGCATCAACGACTTGGCCATCGCCGAGCACGAGCGCAAATACCACTGGCTGCCGGGCCGCCGGCCCGACGATCACCCGGGGCTGTCTGACCTCGGTTTCTGACCTGCCTATTTAAGATAGGATCGGGCTGCGTTTTCGAGCGCGGTTCATCCGAGAAAAGCTCATCAAAAGACCGCATCCCCATGGACACCGCACATGACATCCAACTCCACCCGGCCAAAACGAGCACCGTCTTTCGCGCGAGTGAATGGCTACGGGCCGCGTGCGCCTTCGTATCCCGTCTGGACCGGCTCGGGGTAGGTTTGACCCGGCTTGGATTGGTCATCGTGTTGTGCTGGATCGGCGGCACCAAGTTCGCCGCGTATGAGGCGGAGAGCATCGTGCCATTCGTGGCCAACAGTCCCCTGATGAGCTTTTTCTACGTTCATGCCGCGCCGGAATACCAGCACTACACCAACAAGGAAGGCGACCTCGTGCCGGCGCATCGGCAGTGGCACGAGACAAACCGTACCTATCCGTTCTCGTACGGCCTCGGCAGTGTCATCATCCTGATCGGCTTGCTCATCGCGCTGCACCCGGTGTTGCCGCAGGCCGCCGCGTTGGGGAGCTTCTTATTGGTGGGCATGTCGCTGACCACGCTTTCGTTTCTGGTCACCACGCCCGAAGCCTGGGTGCCTGCGCTCGGAACCGCCGCACACGGTTTCCCGTTTCTGGCGGGACCCGGCAGGCTGGTCATCAAAGACGCCATCATGCTCGGCGCGGCGGTCGTCACGCTGGCCGACTCGGCCAAAGCGTCGCTGCGAGGTTGCCGCCGCTGTACCTGAGGATCCGAAACGGAGATTTTTACCACTGCCTGCGAACCTAACGACCTATGACCGATCAACCCGCTTCTCAATACACCCGGCGTCATTTTCTCGCCACCACCGGTCTTGCCATGGCAGCGACGGTGTTGGCTCAACATCGTTCAGATGCCGAGGAGAGCGGCATCGTCCCCCGCATGCGCAATGAGGCCGCCACCGCGAAGCTCACGGTCCAGCGTGTGCGCGATCATCTGCACGTGATCCTGGGCGCGGGTGGCAACATCACCGTCCTCACCGGCCCCGACGGCAAGCTCCTCGTGGAGGCGGGCCTTGCCACCGCGCGACCCGCGCTGACGGCCTCGCTCGACAGCCTTGGCACTGACCCGATCAAGCACCTGATCAACACGCACTGGCACTTCGACCACAGCGACGGCAACGCCTGGCTGCACGACGCCGGCGCGACCATTTATGCGCAGGAGAAAACCCGCCGTTACCTTTCGGCCTTCTCGCAGGTGGTGGACTGGGATTACACGTTCAAGCCCTTCTTGCCGGGAGCGCTTCCCACGGTGGTGTTTGACCAGAACCTCACATTGTACCTGAACGGTCAGACCATCGCGCTCAACCGTTACGAGCCAGCGCACACCAGCTCGGATCTTTCCGTGCATTTCGTGGAGGCCGACGTTTTCTGCGTCGCGGACACTTGGTGGAACGGCTTCTATCCGTTCATCGATTATTCGACCGGCGGGAGCATCAACGGCACGATCCGCGCGACCGAGGCCAACCTCGCCAACCCGAAAGTCAGCGACGCGACCGTGATCGTTCCGGGACACGGCGCGGTCGGCAACAAAGGGCAGCTCGCCGAATACCACGGAATGTTAGTCGCCATCCGCGACAAGGTTGCCGCGCTCAAGAAACAGGGTCGATCCCTCCAGGAAACCGTGGCCGCCAAGCCAACGGCTGCCCATGATGCCAAGTGGGGCAATTATCTGGTTTTGCCCGATTTGTTCACGCACCTGGTTTACAAGGGAGTGTAAAAGTTTGGGCGCAAGGCGTGTGTGTCTAAACGAACGATCACCCCCGGCTCGTCACAACGAAGCGAGACGCGTTCTGCGCCTTCCAGTTGGAAAAACGAAACAACCCGAAGATACTAAAGCGATGAAATATGATCGCCGCCGTTTCTTGCGCAACGTCGCCCTGACACTGGCCGCCGAGGGAGCGATGCTCCACTCCTCTGCGGCGCAGTCTCCTGATCCAGCCAGGCCAGGCCCATCCCCGGCAGCCAGGCCGGGGACAAACGTTGCCTTCGGCCCAATCAAGCAGATCGAGGCGGGCGTGCTGAACGTCGGTTACGCCGAGGCCGGTCCCGCCGATGGCGAGGTGGTCATCCTGCTGCACGGCTGGCCTTATGATATCCACAGTTATGTCGAGGTAGTTCCACTGCTGGCTGAGGCAGGTTACCGGGTGATCGTTCCTTGCCTCCGCGGTTACGGGACGACGCGTTTTCTCTCCACTGAAACGGTTCGCAACGGCCAGCAATCGGTGTTCGCGGTCGATGCCATCGCCCTGATGGATGCGCTTGGCATCAGGCAAGCCATCGTCGCTGGCTACGATTGGGGAGCGCGCACGGCCAACGTCATGACAGCCCTCTGGCCGGAGCGCTGCCGGGCGCTTGTATCCGTCAGCGGGTATCTGATCGGCAACCAGGAAACTGGCCGAACACCGTTGCCGCCCCAGGCCGAACTGAGTTGGTGGTACCGTTTTACTTCGCCACGGAACGCGGTCGTCTCGGTTACGAGAAACACCGGCGCGACTTCGCCAAGCTCATCTGGCACAGCGCCTCGCCGAAGTGGGATTTCACCGACGCCACGTTCGAGCGCAGTGCCGCGTCTTTCGACAACCCGGATCACGTCAGCATCGTCGTCCACAACTACCGCTGGAGACTCGGCCTGGCCGAAGGCGAGACAAAATATGACGAGTTGGAGAAGCGGCTGGCCGCGAGCCCCGCAATCCGCGTGCCGACCATCACCCTCGAAGGAGACTCCAACGGCGCACCGCATCCCGACGCGGCCGCGTACGCCAGAAAATTCGTCGGTAAGTACACGCACCGACTCATCGAGGGAGGGGTAGGACACAACCTGCCCCAGGAAGCCCCGCAGGCCTTCGCCCAAGCCGTGCTCGACGTGGCGAGGCGATTCGATTGAGGCGGATGTTTCGGTTCCCACCTTAGGCGGCGAAACGCTGGAAGTTCGCGCGGGCGCTTGAAAGAAAGTCAGTTCTTTTGAGACGCACAACCAAGGAAGATTGAGAACACAACGGGGACAGCGTGGTCATGTGGTCCACACGACCACAAGCCACAGCCTGAGAATCTTCATCGCATCATCGACCCTGATTATGAACGGAAACACACCCGCTATTTATTCCCGGCGTGCAGCATTACGTTCGCTGAGCGCACTGACATCCGGCACGGCCCTGCTGCCGCTGGTCGCTTCGGCCGCCGGCCCGGCGGGTCGATCCACGTCCGAACCCACTGGCAACCCGGCCGTTGACGGGCTGCTGACGGCTTTCGAGTCCTCTCCGGTGGCCACGACAAAATTGACCGACTCCCTTGCCCTTTTGAACGGGCCGGGAGGTGATATGGTGGTCCTCTGCGGACCGGAGGGTGCGCTGCTCATCGACACGGGTATCCATCCCTCCGCGCCAAGCGTGGCCAAGGCAGTGGAGGCATTCGCGGGCAAGCCGGTGACGGCAGTGGTCAACACCCATTGGCACTTCGATCACACGGGTGGCAACGAGTTCTTCGCGCGGCGCGGCGCGCGCGTGATCGCGCATGACAGTGTCAGGGTTCGCATGAGCCGTCCGCAGTTTCACGAGGTGTTCGACTATATTTTTCCTGCCGCCCCGGCAGCCGCCTTGCCCACGCTCACTTTCCCCGAGTCGCTCACGCTGTATTTCGGCGATGAAGTCGTCCACCTGCACCACCTCCAGCCGGCGCACACCGACGGCGATCTCCTGGTGCATTTTACCAAGGCGAACGTGCTCCATGCCGGCGACACGTTCTTCAACGGATTTTATCCTCTCATCGATTATTCGACCCTCGGATGGATCGGTGGCATGGTGGCCGCCGAAGATCGTGCGCTGGCGTTATGCGATGCGCACACGCGCATCATTCCCGGCCACGGCGCTCTCGGCACGGTGGATGATCTGAAGGCGGCGCGCACGATGTTAGCCACCGTGCAGGGACGCATCGAGAAACTGCTCGATGCCGGCAAGAGCGTGGCGGAAGTCGTCGCGGCTGCACCAACGGCAGACCTGGATGCCAAATGGGGTCATGGTCCGTTCACAGCGGCGCAATTTACCGGCAACGCCGCCGCCAGCATCCTGCGCCACCGCCAGGAAGTTGGCTGAGCCTCGCAAGATTTGACTCCCGTTGAGCTTTGCCGGCGCGAAAGCTTGAGAATCAGATACGCCCTCTTCCGTTCGTCCGCTTGCATCGCTTGGTAGTCGGAGTCAAACCGGCGCTCAAGGTAAGTAAGTGGCCCGTCAGCAGGATAAATCGCACGTTCAATAACCGTACACACTTAACACCTCCATCCATGAAACCAAATCAACTCCATACATCAACCTTGTTCTATCGGGGCATCTCTCGCCTCGCTGGTCGAGCCTCCTTCGCGCTGCTCGCCGCAATCATCACGGTCCTCCCGCTCCGCGCCGCCGAGCCGGCAGGAGTCATCGTTACCACAGGCAACCCAACATTGTACAAAACAGCCAAGGTTGAAGGGCTGAGCATTTTCTACCGCGAGGCCGGTCCCGCCAACGCACCGACTTTGGTGTTGTTGCACGGCTTCCCCACCTCCTCGCACATGTTTCGCAATCTCATCCCCGCGCTGTCGGACCGCTACCATGTGATCGCACCCGACTATCCGGGCTACGGCCAAAGCTCCGCCCCTGGCGTGGCCGACTTCCAGTATACCTTCGACCATCTCGCTGGTGTGGTGGACGCGTTGATCCAGCAACTCGGCATTGAGAAGTACAGCCTCTACGTGATGGATTACGGTGCGCCGGTCGGTTTCCGTATCGCCGCGCGGCATCCCGAGCGTGTGCAATCGCTCATCATCCAGAACGGCAACGCCTACGAGGAAGGGCTGCGCGATTTTTGGAAACCATTCCGCGCCTACTGGAAAGACCGCTCGGACGCGAACGCGGAAGCCTTGCGCAAGTTGCTCGTCGCCGACGCCACCCGCTGGCAGTACACCAACGGTGTGCGCCGGGTCGAGGCCATCGACCCGGAGAACTGGCTGGTGGACCAGACCCTGATGGACAGCCCCGGCAACAAGGAAATCCAGCTCGCGCTGTTCTACAGTTACGGCTCCAACCCTCCGTTGTATCCGCAATGGCAAGAGTACTTCCGCCAGCACCAGCCGCCTACCCTGATCGTGTGGGGCAAGAATGATTTCATCTTCCCTGCGGAAGGAGCCTACCCCTATCAACGCGACCTCAAGAACGTCGAGTTCCATCTGCTCGACACCGGGCACTTCGCTCTGGAAGAGGACGGCGCAACCATCGCGGAGCTGATCCGCAGCTTCCTGGCAAAACAAAAACTGTAACCGAGCGCACGCGTCTCGGACTAACTGCCGTTTCAACCACATTGATGAAAACATTCTTGCGCTCGACTTCCGCTGCCTTGGTGCTTGCCGCTTGCGCAGCCTCCGCCCAGGACAACATGGGCGGAATGCCCATGCACGGCCCGGCCGCGATGAGCATGGCCGACATGACGAAAAGCCTTGAACCGTTGAAGGGACGCGAGTTCGAAATCGCTTTCCTGACGGAGATGATCAGCCATCACGCGTCCGCGTTGGCAATGGTCAAGCTGGTGCCCTCGCACACCTCACGCCCGGAGTTGAGGAAGCTGGCGAGCGACATCGTTGCCGACCAAACCAGGCAGATCGACGAGATGACTCTCTGGCTCAAAACGTGGTACGGCCAATCGGCCGACCAAACCGCGATGGCGATGCCGGGCATGGAGG
>CALMVM010000437.1 GCA_937873255.1 uncultured Verrucomicrobiota bacterium
AGGACGGGGTGGTGGCCAACCTCGCCTACTCGCGTTATTGGGCGCAGAAAAAAGGCGTATCCGAGGACGAGGCGGTGCCGGGCATCGGCACGGGATTTCGCGGCGGGCGCACCGTCGGCGGATTCGAGGGCGCACCGGGCGTCATCATGGACGGCGGCACGGCGAGTCTCGAAGAACTCATCAAGGGCGTGAAGCGCGGCGTGCTGGTGACCCGCATGTGGTACATCCGCGAGGTCGATCCACAGACGATCCTCTACACCGGTCTGACGCGCGACGGTACGTTTTACGTCGAGGACGGCCAGATCAAATACGCCATCAAGAATTTCCGCTTCAACGAGAGTCCGGTCATCATGCTCAACAACCTTGAGGCATTGGGCAAGCCCGTGCGCGCGAACGGCTGCCTGGTGCCGCCGATGGTGGTGCGGGATTTTACCTTTTCCAGCCTGTCGGACGCGGTGTGAGCAAGGCGGCTTGACCGGCGGGAAACATTTTCCTACACTGTTCTCATGGCATCTTCACTTGCGCAGGTCATGGCGGATGCGAAGGCTCTCCCTTTCGAGGAGCGCGAGCAACTGATTGCCGGTTTGCTGGAAGACGATGAGACGCCGCTCAGCGACGAGTGGATGGCGGAAATTGATCGTCGCATCAAGGAAATCGAAGATGGCACGGCGAAAACTATCCCGGCAGAGGAGTTCTTCGCCGAGATGCGCCGAAAATTGAATGAAACCCGTTCGCTTTCATCAGGCGCTTGACGCGGAAGTTCAGGAAGCGGCCCGTTTCTACGATAGTCTGCGCGCGGGCTTAGGCAATGGCTTGTTGGAATCTATCGAGCAGGCTACACATGATATCCAACGCGCACCCACGAGTTGCCAATACGTGCGGGGCCGAGTGCGCAAACGCCGCCTGAAGCGTTTTCTGTCCGCGGTTATCTTCGAGAATCAAGACGATTGCAATCATATCATCTCACTCGCGCATGACCATCGGCAGCCGGATTATTGGCTGGCCCGGCTGACTCCGGGGGAGTGAAACGCCGTGCTGCCATGAGCCTCGCCGACTTCACTTTTAACCGCCTGCAATACGAGTCCGGCGACTGGGACGTGGTGGACCAGCGGATGCCGTCCAACCTGCTCGACTCGCTGGTCGCGTACACGACGATCCGCGTCGACCCGCGCGAGGCGGTGGTGCCGCTCGGCAGCAAGGAAGTGCTCGACGCGCCGTTCGTGTATCTGAGCGGCCACAAGCTTGTGCAGTTCACCGACCGCGAGCGGGAGAATTTTGAAAGCTACGTCCGGCACGGCGGCTTTGTTTTCGCGGACGATTGCAACCACGACATCGACGGGTTGCTCACTAAACCGCTCGAGGAGCAGTTGGCGGCGATCTTCGGCCCCGACGCACTTGAGAAAATTCCCAACGATCACCCGCTCTACCACGCGTTTTTCCCTTTCGACAAAGGCCCGCCGACCACCAGTTTCGAACTCAACGGCTGGGGAGACGACCTCGTGCACGACTATCTGAGCGGTATCGAAATACGCGGCCACCTCGCCGTGCTGTACTCGAACAAAGACTATGGTTGCGAATGGGATT
>CALMVM010000438.1:0-2348 GCA_937873255.1 uncultured Verrucomicrobiota bacterium
CGGTAAAGGCAGCCACGAGGTGGAAGTGGAACGTTTGCTGCCGGAAGAAGGGGTTTTGGAAGAGGTTCGGGGACTGGGCATGATAGAAAAATTCGGAAGGAAGAAATGAGGAGGGAAAGGGGCGGGGCGTTCGGTTGAGGCTCAGGTTTCTTTTTATGCGATGAGCAGCAAGGGGAAACGCTGAACCGGCTTTCTCCTCCTGCGTTCTAACTTTCGGGCGCCCTCATCCGGCGTGTTGTTTGGCTTTGTCGTAAATGGCGGTGGCTTGTTCCAGGTCGATGGAAAGGATGTCGGCCAAATCCTGCGGCTCGACCTCCGTGACCGATTCGACGTTGAGCAAGCCGTTCTTGACGAGCGCCTGCGCGGTGGGCAGGTCGATGGCGAGGTTCGCGGCGAGCACGCCGGCGGCCTGCGTCACCTTGTTCTCCATGACGATGGCGGCGCTCTCGTCCTTCTCGATGTTGATCTCCCAGCCGGTGAGCTTGGCGGTCAGGCGTGCGTTCTGGCCGCGTTTGCCGATGGCGAGCGAGAGCTGGTCCTCGTCCACCTTGACCTGCGCGGCCTTCTTGACCGGGTCGAGCGTCAGGCTCTTGACCCGTGCTGGCTCCAGCGCCTTGAGGATGAATTCGCGCGGCTCGGCGCTCCAGCGAATGATGTCCACCTTCTCGTTGTTGAGTTCGCGTACGATGTTCTTGACCCGGCTGCCGCGCATGCCCACGCACGCGCCGACGGGGTCGACCTTTTCGTTGGCCGAGAACACCGCGATCTTGGTCCGGTAGCCGGCCTCGCGCGCCAGCCCGCGGATTTCCACGGTGCGGTCGTTGATCTCGCTGACCTCCATCTCGAAGAGGCGGCGCACGAAATTCGGGTGCGAGCGCGAGAGGATGATCTCGGGGCCGCGCACGCCGTTTTCCACGGCCATGACGTACGCGCGCAACCGGTCGCCGACGTTGTAGTCCTCGGTGACGACGCGTTCCTTGCTGGGCATGATGGCGTCGAATTTGCCCAGGTCCACGATCACGTCGCTACGCTCGAAGCGCCGCACGGTGCCCGAGACGATCTCGCCCGCACGGTCCTTGAACTCGTCGTACATCATCTCCTTCTCGGCGGAGCGGATGCGCTGGAGCATGGCCTGCTTGGCGGTCTGCGCGCTGATGCGTCCGAAGTCGCGCGGGGTCACCTCGATATCGACGCTCTCGCCGATCTGTGCCTCGGGCTTGAGCTTGCGGGCGTTGGCGAGGAGCACCTCGCTGAATTTGTCCTGCACCTTTTCCACGACGAGCAGGCTGGCCATCGCGCGGATTTCGCCCGACTTCGGGTTGATGTCGATGCGCAGGTCGCGCGCGGGGCCGACGCTCTTTTTCGACGCCTGCAACAGCGCGTTGGAGACGGCCTCGATGAGGATTTCCCGTTTAATGCCCTTTTCGCGTTCGAAATAGTCGAGGGCGGCAATCAGTTCGCTGTTCATGGGTAAAAACGGGTCGGCCGACGATCCTGGAGCGGACGGGGGGCGGCCAGTAGGAAGGCACTACCTCCCGGCAGGGACACGCTTGCACCCCCATGCGCCAGAACAGTCGGGCCGGCCACTGTAAGGGCAATGGGTCCGAGCGTCAAGCTGGTTGCCTGTCCCCGGAATGTCGGGGAGCGCCTCAGGGCATTTCCATCCGGAAACAGGGCACGTCACGCACGGTCCCGGCGGGCAAAAGCTGCCAGCCGGCCGCGCGTGCCTCTGCGGCGACGCGTTCCATGTCCGGCGAATCGATCACCATGTACTGCGGGTCGCCCTTGGCCTTGATCCAGCCGCACATCAACCGGCGCGTCTCGGCGCTGGAAAATGGCAGTTTGAAGGCGGGATGCCCGGTGTAGTAAATGATCGAGCTGGAATACCGGTCCGCCCAGATCCACGACCAGGCATCGAGCACTTCCGCCGGGGCGGACATCGGGGCGGGTAGCACGCGCGGCGCAGAGACCTCTCGCGCCGTGTCGCCAAGGGCCTGATATCCGAAGCCCAGTCCCACGACGGCCGCCGCCGCCGCCGCGCCCGCGAGAGTGTTGCGCGTTGCCCGCAACGGCGCGGGTTCCGTGACGGCAGATTCCAGCCAGCGCGTTTCCAGCGCGACGAACAGGAGACCCAACAACAGGCAGACCATCAACATCGCCGGCGTGAGGTAATACCGGATCGTCACCACGTGGGTGAGGAAATATGTGATGGAGAGCCCGCCCGCGCAGAGCGTCGCTGCCACGAGCCCGGCCTGACCTTGCAGCCAGCCCTTCCCGCCCGACGCTCGCCATGGAACGCCCACCGCCAGCCAGATCATCATGACGGCCGCCAGCCCGAAGACGTAAAA
>CALMVM010000438.1:2358-2725 GCA_937873255.1 uncultured Verrucomicrobiota bacterium
TGCAGCCGAGCGCCTGCCGACGGTCGCCGCTGTTGTACGTCGCGCCGAAGAATTGTCCCGTGATCGTCCGGTTGTAGAGCAGCACCGGCAGGACGCCCGCGAACGCCACGCCCGCCAGGAACCCCGGCAGCGCGCTGACCCGCCGGGGCACGAAAAGCAGCGCCGCCGCCGGCACGAGCAGCGCCGAGGCCAGCCGGACCTGCACGATCAGCCCGAACAAAATCCCCGCGCCCAACCCGAGCGCCGCCGCGACCCGCCAATCCCGGCACCGGCCCGCGATCCACGCCAGGACGGTCCCCGCGGACAGCGGCAGGATCGTCGCGTTGATCGAATAGCTGAGCGCGCCGACCCACGCGTAGGGTGACAG
>CALMVM010000439.1 GCA_937873255.1 uncultured Verrucomicrobiota bacterium
CTTCGTTGCCGCACGGGGTGAAATTCGATTCGATGAACTGGGGCAACTGATGGCTGACCGCCTGGTCAATCGTCAGACGACCGTGCAGATCGAGACGGTGTTCGTCGGTCAGATAGTCGCCCCGGATGACAATCTGCACGTCGTTTGCCGCCAGCGTCAGGGGATCGATGTGAAGCCTAGTCCCCTCGAACTTGTAATCCATGTCCGCCTGCTTGAATTCCAAATGCGCAAGATCGCCGATGCGCAGGACCTGACCGGCCATTTTCATCAGCGGAAGATCGCGCAATTTCCCGCCGACCAGCCACACCCGCCCGCCGCCCGACCGGCTGGAGGGATCGTCCAGGAATCCGTGGAAGTCGAGGTTGCCGTGCAGTTGCCCCTCGGCGACCGGGGGTTGGTCCGGGGCATGGACCGTGAGGGGGCCGAGCGCGGCGTTTTCCAATTTCGCGGTCGTCGAAAAAGCCAGGCGATCTTCCCGGGGTTCTAGCCGGAAATCGGTGTTCAGCACGCCGCCGGCGACGTTGCCGCGCCCGTCACGGACGACCAGCCCTTTCTCAACGTCGAAGTCCACCGCCGTCCAATAATTGGTAAGGGTCGCCCCCCCGTGTTCACCGCCAGCCTTCGCAAACCACATGGCCCCGTGGGCGTGTTGCGGGTCGGAAGTGGAGCCGTCGAGGTTGACATCTTCCACCTGGACGACGGGACGCCGCTGGCGGTCGAGGTAGATCAACTTGCCGTGGCGCAGCCGTAGTTTGTCGATGAGGAACGGCAGGTTTTTGACCAGCGCGGGCTTGGGTGTTTCCACCGTCTGCGCCTCCGCCGTGGGCGGGGCCGGCGTCGGCGTTTCGGCGGCGACCTGCGGCGATGGGCCGCGCGCGGGTGTGGGCGGAGGCTTGGCGCTCGGGCTGCCGGGGGGTAGCGGCGTTTTCGGTTCGCCAGGAGGTTCGCTTTCGGTCCCTGATAGCGGATTAAACCCGTCGCGCAACGTGACGAGCGGTTTGTCCAGCAGCACCTGTTCGGCGACGAACTGTTTCCGCGTGAGCAGCGGCCACCACGCGAATTTCACCCGGAAGCTGGCCGCGTTCAGGAAATCCGGGGTGCCGCCCCCCTCGCCGTCGGCGGGTTGGTCCGCGCCGTTCGCGTGCAGGACGACGCCGTCCAGGCGAAGGCCGTCCCACGGGGTGACCGTGGTTTTACGCAGGCTGACGGGCATCTTCAGCGTCGCCGCCAGCTCCGTCCGAATCCGTTGTTGCACGCTGCGCGATTGCACATAAAGGTTGGCCGCGAGCAAAAGCCCGCCGCACAACACGAACACCACCACGGTCACGCGCAACGCGTACCAGCCGAGTCTTTTCACGTTGAAACAAACTAGCCGCTTGCGCTCCGAAGGGAAGCCGGAATCCTCGGGGCGCGCCGCCGGACGGGTCCTGGTGATTTTCAATCCCGCCGCGCGCAGCGAGCGCGCCGAGCGGTTCCGCGACCGCATCCAGGAGTTGGACCCGGGGGCGGTCGTGTGCCCGACCGGTGGGCCCGGCCACGCCGCAACGCTCGCGGCCGAGGCGGTCAAGGAAGGGTTTCGCACGGTCGTGGCCGCCGGCGGGGACGGCACGATCAACGAGGTCGTCAACGGCCTCGCCGGTTCGGACGCCACGCTCGGGTTGCTGCCGCTGGGTACGATGAACGTCTTCGCCGCCGAACTCGGCATCCCCGGCAACCGCTTGCGGCGCTGCTGGGAGATCATCCGCGCGGGGCACGTGCGGCGGATCGACCTCGCGCGCGCCAACTCGCACTGTTTCGTCCAGCTCGCCGGCGTCGGCTTCGACGCGCAGGCAGTGGCCGGCGTGGACCGCGAGGCGAAAAAAACCTTCGGTCCGCTCAGCTACGTGATTTCCGCCGCCAAGGTCGCCGCTCGACACCCTCCCCAGTTGCGGATCGTCGGCGACGACGGGACGGCGCGCGAAGGCTCCTTCGTGCTGGTTGGCAACGGCCGGTACTACGGCGGCAAGCTGGCCGTGTTCAAGCAGGCGGTGATCGACGACGGCAAGCTGGACGTGCTGGTCTTCAAGAACCTCGGCTATCTCGACATCATTCGGTATATCCAGAATATCTTCATGGGCACGCACCTGGCGTTGCGCGACGTGGAGTATTTTCAGACGAGCGGTCTTCAAGTCGACCCGCTTTCGGCCGAGGATGTGCCCTTCGAGGCGGACGGCGAGTTGGCCGGCTACGCACCCGTGAAGTTCCAGGTTTCCCGCCGCAGCTTCAAGGTGCTCGCGCCGCCGGTCGCGTCCCCCACGGCGCGCGGGTGACCGTCGACCTTGCGTCCGGTGGCGGTTCCTGCTAAGTGAATACCCCCGACTCGCCGGGCGTCTTCTTTCCGCAAGGGTCTCCGCCTATTTCCGATGAGCAGTACCGCCGGTAACAAACCCGTTTTCTTCGACCTCGGGGGCAAACGCTGGCCCCGCGCCCGGCGGGTGATCGTGCTGTGCGGCCTGGCGCTGTTTCTCGGCACGGTGGTATTCGTCCAATCTCTGCTGACCCCGCCGCTTCTCGTGCTGCCGGTCAAGCTGAAGAAGCTCAAGGAACAACTCAAAGCCTTCCAGAAACAGGGCACCGCGCTACCGAACACCGCCGTGGCGAACAACGTCGCCATCCAGCGTTTCTACAAGGGCGTCGCCTCGCACACCCGCACCGGCAATCCGAAAGACCCGTCCCCCACGCGCACGCCACGCCCGCCGCGTCCGGCCAGCCAAATCCGGCTCGGTTTCACCGTGGGCTGGGACCCGAACAGCATCGACTCCCTCAAGGACCACCTCGACAAGCTGACCCACGTTTGTCCGGAATGGTTTACCGTGACCACCTCCGATGGCAATTTCGCGGGCGAGAACGA
Organism: uncultured Verrucomicrobiota bacterium; assembly: GCA_937873255.1. Classification (GTDB taxonomy): domain Bacteria; phylum Verrucomicrobiota; class Verrucomicrobiia; order Chthoniobacterales; family SZAS-18; genus CAHJWO01. The sequence goes on from CALMVM010000439.1 coordinate 2,891, forward strand.
CGAGTCGTTGCGGCGCCTGCTATTGACCAAGTCTGCGGTGCTCCTGCCGTTGATGACCAATTTCGCCGGTGACGGGCGCGTCCCCGAGGCGGTCGAAAACCTCGCCCACGGTCCGGTCGAGGCGCAAAACCGGTTTATCGATAATCTCAAGCAGCGTCTCGGCGAAATCCATGCCGGCGGAGTGCTGATCGACTGGGAGGGCATCGACGCCGCGTACGAGGAAGATCTGACGAAGTTTTTGACGAAAATTGCCGACTCGCTCCACGAGGCCGGCTTGCAACTCTGGTTGCAGGTGCCCGTGGGTGAGGAGCGTCAGGCCTACGATGTCGAACAGTTGGCCGACATGGTGGATTTTTTCGTCGCCTCGCTGCACGATCAGGTCTCGGAAGAAGACGCGCCGGGACCGGTCGCGGCGCAGGATTGGTTGGAAGGTTGGTTGTCGGCCATCGGCAGCTACGGCGACCCGGAACAGTGGGTGATCTCACTTGGAAACTACGGCTACGACTGGTCGCAGGACACCTCCGCGAACAGCCGCACCGGGTGGCGGCGGGCGGATACCATCAGTTTCGCCGATGCCATGAGCCGGGCGGCGTACGCCGGGGAGGGCAATACGCAGAGCGGTGCTCCGGAGTACAATCCTTCGTTCGACTATACCCTGGCGGGGGTCAACCACGAGGTCTGGTTCCTCGATGCCGTGTCTTTTCTCAACCAGGCGCGCGTCGCGCGGACCAAGGGATTCAACAACCTGGCGATCAGCCGCCTCGGCACCGAGGACCCGCAGCTCTGGACGGCTCTGGACCTCATCGGGCCGGCGCAGTTGACCAAGGCGGATCTCGCACCGCTTCTCGACCTGAAGACCGGCAGCGCCATCACCAACATCGGCGAGGGCGAGATCATCACCGCCGATATTTCTCCGGAGGAGGGCAAGCGCACGGTGGACATCGACGCCGCCAGCAGCCTGCTCAGCACGACGTACGACAAATTCCCCGAGTATCCGACCCTCTACCACCAGGGGGCGGGCGGGGAACATCAGGTCGCGCTCACGTTCGACGACGGCCCCGATCCGAAGTGGACCCCGAAGATTCTCGATATCCTCAAGGAAAAAAACGCGCCGGCAACGTTCTTTTTGCTCGGTCAACAGGCCGAAAACTACCCGGGCATCGTGCAGCGCATCGTCAAAGAAGGCCACGAGATCGGCAGCCACACCTACACGCACGTCAATCTCTCGCTCTGCGACGATGAACGCGTCCGCATCGAACTCAACGCCACCCAACGGCTTCTCCAGACGATCACGGGCCGTTCCACCACGTTGTTCCGCCCACCCTACGAGGCCGATTCGCGGCCGAACGAAATCTCCGAAATCACGCCGCTGCTCATCGCGCAGGATCTCGATTACCTGACCGTCATGGAGAGCATCGACCCCGAGGATTACACGCTGCCGGGCGCGGACGTGATTCTCCAGCGGATCAAGCAGCAGCGTCGCAACGGCAGCATCATCCTCTTGCATGACGCCGGCGGCGACCGCGCGCAGACCGTCGAAGCCCTGCCGAAGATCATCGATTACCTGCGCGCTCGCGGCGACAGGATCGTCGCGGTCAGCCAGCTTCTCGGCACGACGCGCGACGGCGTCAACCCGCTGCTCAAGTCCACGGACCGTTCGCTCGCGCGGATCGCCAGCAACATCGGCTTCCGGGTGCTGCACGTAGCGTTCGGATTCTTGTGGTCGTTCATGATCGTGGCCACCGTGTTGATCGTCACACGAACGCTGCTCGTCGTCGTCCTGGCGCTGACCCGGCGGGAGTCCCGACCCTCAAGAGGGTCCGTGCCCGCCGCGGACGGTGCCGGTGCCGTCACTCCGGCGGTCCCGCCGCTCAGCGTCATCATCGCGGCTTACAACGAAGAAAAAGTCATCGCGGCGACACTCCGGTCCGTTATGGACACCGATTATCCGGGAGAGGTTGAAGTGCTCGTCATCAACGACGGCTCTAAGGACAAAACCGGCGAGATCGTGGCGGGCCTAGCGGCGGCTAACCCGCCTCTGCATCTCGTCGATCAGACGAACGCCGGCAAGAGCGAGGCGCTCCGTCGCGGCGTGGACCTCGCGCAACACGATCTCCTGGTGTTCCTGGACGCGGACACCCTTTTCCAGCGGGACACGCTGCGCAACCTCGTCGCGCCGTTCGCCGACCCGAAGGTGGGTGCGGTGTCGGGTCACGCGCGGGTCGGCAACTCACGCAGTTTCATCGCGCGGTGCCAGTCGCTGGAGTACATTTGCGGGTTCAACCTCGACCGACGCGCGTATGACGCGTGGAATTGCATCACCGTCGCGCCCGGTGCCGTGAGCGCCGTCAGCCGCAAGGCGTTGCGCGAGGTGGGCGGGTTCCGTTCGGACACGCTGGCGGAAGACACCGACCTGACGCTCGCGCTGCACCGCCACAACTACCTGGTGCGCTACGTGGCCGGTGCGGTGGCGTGGACGGAAGCGCCGGAAACCATCCGCGCTCTGGCGAAGCAGCGTTTCCGCTGGTGTTTCGGCACGATGCAATGTCTCTGGAAACACCGCGACATGCTGTTCAACCCGCGCTTCCGGGCGCTCGGTTTTTTCAGCCTGCCGAGCATCTGGTTTTTCCAGATCATCCTCGTTGCGCTGACGCCGCTGGTGGACCTGCTCCTGCTGGCTTCCATCCTGTTGGGAGACGGCAAGGCCGTGCTGCCGTACTTCGTGATCTTTCTCGTCCTCGACCAACTCCTGGCGTTGCTGGCGTGCGCGTTGGAGCGCGAGCCGCTGCGGCGCAGTTGGATCATGATCCCGATGCGGTTGATCTATCGTCCTCTATTGAGTTGGGTGGTCTGGAAATCGATCATCAACGCCGTGCGCGGCGTGCTCGTCGGCTGGGGCAAACTCGAACGGACGGCGGCGGCGACTGTCCCATCGCGCGCGTTACCATGAGAGATGCCCGGTCCCGCCGGACGGTCGCGCGAACGTTGGCTTACTCGCTCCTGGGTTGGGCGATTTTGCTGGTTTCGTGTCACCGCGAGGACCCGTCGAAGCAACCGCCGCAGACAAACCCGGCGGTGCCCGCGGCCCTCGTCGTGCCCGAACACGGCGCGTACACCGGGGCCTACATCGATTTCGGCGAACGGGAGGATACCGTGACGTTGGACGGCATCGAAGAGTTCGAGCAGCTCACCGGCAAACACCAGGCGATCATCGCGTTCTCAAGCTACTGGGGAGAACAGAATTTTCCGTCCACCGCCGTGCAGATCGTCACGACGCACGATTCGATCCCGCTGATCTACTGGTCGCCCTGGGACCGTCCTTACCGGGAAGACCTCATCATGGCCAACGGGCCCGACAAATTCAGCCTGACCAGCATCCTGGAAGGGCGTTGGGATGCTTACATCGACGCGTGGGCGGACGGCGCGAAGGCGGCGGACAAACCCATTCTTGTCTCGCTCTGCAATGAGATGAACGGAAATTGGTTCCCGTGGTGCGGTGGCTTTTACGGGGGGACGCAGCCCATCGCGGGCAGCGTGCCGACGCGCTATGTCGGCCCGGAATATTTCAAACGCGCCTACCGATACATCGTCGACCGGGTCCGGGCGCGCGGGGCGTCCAAGGTGCAATGGGTTTTCCACGTCAATAATTTCGGCCAGCCTTACTCGGACGCGAACGGCGTGGCCCAATATTACCCCGGCTCTGACTACGTGGATTGGCTCGGCCTGAGCGTGTACGGCCAGCTTTTCCCGGAGGGCGATTGGGACGAGTTCGACGACATGATCGACAAGGCCTACGCGGAAGTGGCGGCGGTCGATGCCTCCAAGCCGATCATGCTCGCGGAATGGGGGGTGGGCGAATTTCCCGACGAAGGGGACAAAGGCGATTGGATCGCCGAGGGGTTCGAGCGCATGCGGAAAAATTTTCCCCGTCTGCACGCCGCCGTCTACTGGCACGAGCGCTGGCAAAACTCCAAGTCGATGCTTTACAGCAATCTGCGCGTCAACTCCTCGCCGAAAGCCCTCGAGGCTTACCGCCAGGGCATTCGCTCGCCGTTCTGGATCGACCGGCCCATCTGGCGTTGAGCGCGTCGTGGGTTCTACAATTCGAAGAACGAACGCAACGTCGCCAGAAACCCATCCTGGTATTCCTGCTGCTTGGCGATGAGCGCCGGGGACTGCTGCGCGCGCGCCTGCAAGATCCCCTCGTTGACGAGTCGGCGGCGGGCGAGCAGTTCGCTGAGTCGCTGAAGCAAATCCGCGTCACGCGCGATGATGTCGCCGAATGTCCGCTTGGTGATCTCCATGACCTCGCAGTCACTGACCGCCGTGACGCTCGCGCTGCGCTTTTCGCCGGTGAGCAGCGACATCTCGCCGAAGCAATCGCCGTCCTGCAATGTGGCCACGCAGGTCTGCTGATCGTTCATCATCACGCCGACCGCCGCTTCGCCCGTGACGAGGATGAACATCGACGCGCCATCGGCATTTTCGTGGATGATCGTTTCGCCGCGTCCATAATGGTGGATCGGCGACCGGTTCACCAGCGTGGCGAGGTGATCCTCGCGCATGCCTTGGAACAGCGGTTGGCCGGCGAGCAGTTGGACCGGAGTGCCGCCCGCCGGGTCGGCGGGGAGGGCGGGGGTCTTGACGCGCTCCAGATG
>CALMVM010000440.1:0-1972 GCA_937873255.1 uncultured Verrucomicrobiota bacterium
GTCGTCGGCATAGAACACCGTTGCGCAACTCCAGCAGGTGAGCAGCCGGGTCCCGACCACGTTGGGGTCATAGGAAATCATGTTCCCACAGGTCGGACACCGGTAGTATTTCAGCCCGGTCTGGGGTGTCGCGGTCGGCGAGGGTGGCGGGCTGCCGGCCGGTGGCGCGGCGGTGGGCGAAGAAGCATTCGCGGCGTTGGGCGAAGGCGAAGCGGATGTCTCGGGGGTCGGCCGGGGATTGCGGTGATGATAGGGCGGGGACGCCTGGGCCACAGGAATGGCCGTCGGCGAGGCGGCCGGAGCCGGCGTCGGGATTGCCCCGGTCCGGATGGGCGTGCCCATCGGCAGCGGTGGCGGGGCGGAGGTACTCACCGGCGCGGACGACCGTGGCCAGGCTATCGCGGCGGCGACGGCCAACGCCGCCAACGCCGCCAGCACGCAGGCCAGCCAATACGATGATCTTTTCATCTTCTCCCGAAGGATTGAGCCCCAGTCCTTTACGTATCTTGCCTTCGTCGTCAACCCTCGCCGCACGGTCCGACGCGGCGAGGGTTTTCGTCCGGCGACCAACGATCCCATCCCGCCATCCATCCAATCCGCCGATTGGGGGCGTTACCCTACCTGGCTGTTCGAGCGCGGGACCGATTCGAAGGGAATGGACCGGAACCTTATTTTCGTTTACGAACCAGACGCGATCCAACCATTGCGCCGACAGCGTTCTCCCCATGAACAACCCCGCCTTCTACGCCTTCGGCGAAATCCTCTGGGACTGCCTGCCCTCGGGCAAACACGCCGGCGGCGCGCCCTTCAACGTCGCCGCCCATCTCGCGCAGCTCGGCGGCGCGGCTGAACTGATCTCGACCGTCGGCCAAGACGCGTTGGGCGACGAAATCCTCCAGGTCGCGCGCGATAAAAACGTCGGCACGCGCTTCGTGACCCGTGCGAGGGTCGGGTTGCAAACCGGCACGGTGCTCGTCACGCTCGACGAAAAAAACAACGCCACCTACGAACTCGTCCGCCCCGTTGCGTGGGACGAAATCCGCGTGCCGCCTGAAGCGCTCGCCGCCGCCGCCGGGGGGCAGGCGCTGGTGTTCGGCTCGCTCGCGGGCCGTTCGCCGTACAACCTCGATCAACTCGACAAATTATTGTCGGTCCAGGGGCCGAGGAAATTCTTCGACGTAAACCTGCGCCCGCCCTTCGCGGACGCGGCGTTGGTGATGAGTCTGGCCCCTCGCGCCGATGTGATGAAGCTCAACGACGATGAGCTGGGTCAACTGGCCTCCTATGCGCGCACGGGCGAGATGACGCCGGATTTCCCCGGGACCGACGAAGCGGTGGCGCGCGCCTGCGCCACGCTGTCGGAGGCGACGGACGTGCACTGCTTGTGCGTGACGCGCGGCGCGCAGGGCGCGGCGTGGTGGGAACGGGGTGAGTTGACGTGCGCGCCGGCCCCGCAGGTGACTGTGCGCGACACGGTCGGGGCGGGGGATGCGTTCATGGCGGGACTGATGACGGGACTGGCGCGCGGCGTCGAGACGCGCCGGACCCTGGAGAACGCGTGCAAGCTGGGCGGTTTCGTCGCCTCGCACTACGGAGCGACGCCGCTGCTGCCGGCGGAGCTGGTCGCGGAGTTCAAGTAAAAGCGCCTTTCGATGGAAGAGGGGCTTCGCGCAAGATCCGCAAAGCCGCAAAGGAAGAATCGGATGGTGGAAAACACGCTCTCTCCCTAATTCCTTCTTCCTTTGCGGCTTTGCGGACTTTGCGCGAGGCTTCCGTCTTGTACACCCGACTCGCAACTGACCGCCACTTTTCCATGACCCCGAATCCTCTCCCTCTCGCCAATCAGGTAGCCGTCGTGACCGGTGCGGGCCGCGGCATCGGCCAGGCCATCGCCCAACGCCTCGCCGCCGCGGGCGCACGCGTCGCGGTGGTCAGCCGCACGGAGGCCAACGCCCGGCGCACCGCCGACGAG
>CALMVM010000440.1:1982-7859 GCA_937873255.1 uncultured Verrucomicrobiota bacterium
CGGCAACGGCGACGCCTCCAAAGCGTACGCCGCCGACGTGAGCGACCCGGCGGGGATCACGACGGTCAGCCAGCAGATTTTGAAGGATTTCGAGAAGGTGGACATTCTCGTCAACAACGCCGGCGTCACGCGCGACGGCCTGAGCATGCGCATGTCCGAGGCGGATTGGGACATCGTGATGGACACGAACCTGAAGGGGGCGTTTTTCTTCATGCAGGCGTTCCAGCGCGGGATGCTGCGCCAGCGCAAGGGCCGGATCATCAACATCTCCAGCGTCAGCGGCCTGACGGGCAACGCGGGCCAGTCGAACTACTCCGCGAGCAAGGCTGGGCTCATCGGGTTGACCAAATCGCTCGCCCGCGAACTGGCCAGCCGCAACATCACGGTCAACGCGGTCGCGCCCGGGTTCATCGTCACCGACATGACTAACGAGTTGCCTGACGACGTGAAAAAGAAAGTCACCGACAACATCCCGCTGGCACGCTTCGGCCAGCCCGAAGACATCGCCGCCGCCGTGTTGTATCTCGCCGGACCGGATGCCGGATACATCACCGGGCAAGTGCTCACGGTGGACGGCGGGATGGTGATGTGAATTCCAGACCGGCGCGAATCGTCCTACCGATATGATGCTTTATCTGTTGCGCCACGCCGACGCCGAGGGTGTGCGGACCACCGACGCCGCGCGTGAGCTGACCGCCGAGGGCAAGCGTCAGGCCGAAGCGGTCGGGGCGTTTTGCCAACGGCAGGGCTTGCAACCCGAGTTGATCCTCACCAGCCCCTACCGGCGCACAGTGCAAACGGCCGAGGCGGTGGCCCGGGCATTGGGCGGGGTGAAGCTGCAGAACGAGCCCTTCCTGAAAAGCGGCATGGACCCACAAGGGGCGTTCGACGGATTGCAGGCGTACGGTTGGGCAGGCAGCCTCCTGCTCGTCGGTCACCAACCCGACATCGGGCAACTGGCGGCGGTGCTGTTGGGGATCAACGACGCCGGTGGCATCCCGGTGGGTAAAGCCACGCTCATCGGGCTGGAAGTCGAACGCCTCGCACCGTACGGGGCGAGCCTGCGGTTCTTCGTGCCGGTGGAGATGATGTGAATAGACTGGAACATTTTTGAAAGAAGTTGAGCACTTCGAGTGTCTGTCCATGAACATCATTCTTTGTTATCGTGATGAGCCTCTTGGCACCGCTTGGCGAGCTGCTTTTGATGGGTTCGCAGGCGTTGAGGTTCATGCCGGGAACATCTGTCATGTGCCGTGCGATGCCGTTGTTAGTCCGGCCAACTCTTTCGGGTTCATGGACGGAGGTCTGGACCATCTGCTTTCGGAGCGGTTTGGATGGGAGCTTGAGAAGCGGGTTCAAGCTGCGATCCAAGCTCGGCCTATGCGCGAGCTTCTGATTGGCGAGGCCATTATCGTCGCCACCGAGGACGCGCAAACCCCATGGCTGATCTGTGCGCCGACCATGCGTGTGCCCATGAGGATACGCACCTCCATCAATGCCTACTTAGCCATGAAGGCACTCCTCATCGCCTCCCGTTCGCACCGCGCAGAGATTCCTATCGAGACGGTGGCTATCCCGGGACTGGGCACCGGCATCGGTCAACTGGCCTCCGAGTTGGCGGCATCTCAGATGCGCCAAGCCTACGAGGAGGTGATACTTGGTAAAACAAAGTATCCAGGCAGCTTTGCCGAAGCCCAACGGATGCACGTCAACCTGAACCGGGCGGCCCTGCTTTACGATTGAGGCTTGAATGGCGCACCTTGAACGGCATGTGTTTGCCGCTATCCTCCTAGCATGATCCTCGAACGGCATCCCGAGTTGCGGCGGCTCTCTCCGGCGGACAAACTCGCCCTCGTGTCTGAACTGTGGGACGACCTCGCCGCGCATCCCGAGGACGTGTCCGTCATCCAGGAGTGGGCCGCCGAGGCCGTCCGGCGGCGCGACGAAGTCCGTTCGGGAAAGGTTCTGCCGATTTCGGGTGAGGAGGTCATTGCCGAGGTGCGTCGCATCGTCGGTCGATGAGGTACGCCTTTCATCCGGAGGCCCGGCTCGCATACCGGGAGTCCGCCGCATTTTATGTTGCTGCCCGGCCGGGCTAGGGGTGGAGTTCACGCGCGAGGTCATTATCGAGCGAATTTGTAATGCTCCCGAGCGGTGGCGGTCTTTTGAACAGGACGTGCGCAGGTGTTTTACCCGGCGGTTTCCTTACGCCGTGCTGTACACGATTGAAGAAGATTACATTCTCCTCGTGGCAATTGCCCATGGAAGCCGCAAACCCGGCTATTGGCGTCACCGAATCGAACGGGATGCCTGACGGCACGCACTCGGCAGGGCGCCGCTTTCTCCGGTCTCCTCATCCCTCCAGCGCCCGCCGCAGCAGGTCGAGCGCGGCCTGGCTGGCGCGTTGCTTGAACGTCTCGCGGTCGGTCGGGAAAAAATGGGTCTCCACCGTCGGTGCGGCGTCGTCCGGCCCGGCCAGCGCGATGAACAACGTGCCCACCGGTTTGCCTTCGCCGCTTTCCGGTCCGGCCTCGCCCGTCGTCGCCAACGCCCAGTCCGTCCCCATCACCCGTCGCGCCCCGGCGGCCATCGCGGCGGCCACGGGTTCACTGACCGCGCCGTGTTCCTCAATGAGCGCCGGGTCCACGCCCAGCAGCGTCGTCTTGGCGCGGTAGGCATACGTCGTCAGGCCCGCCACGAACACCACGCTGGCCCCGGGGGCGTTCGTCAACCGGTGCGACAACAATCCGCCCGTGCAACTCTCGGCCACGCAGAGCTTGTGCCCGCGCTCGCGCAGGCGTTGCACGAGGATTTCCTCCAGCGTCTTGCCGTCGCGCGAAAGCAGGTGTTTGCCCAGCGCCGGGATGATGACCGCCTCCGCGCGTTCGAGCAGGTCGGGCGTGCCAATGCAGCGCAGGTCCACCTCGCCCAGCCGCGCGCAATAACCGATCTCCAGCCCCTGCATTTTCTCCAGTTCGGGGGCGACGAGCGCCTCCACCTGGCTCTCGCCAATCGACACCGCGCGGTAGATGCGGCAAAAACGCTTCGCCCCGCCCGCGTCGGGCACGATCTTCGACAGCATCGGCGCGACCTGTCGGGAAAACATCGGGCGCAGTTCGCGCGGCGGTCCCGGCAGCAAGAACAGGTGCGGCGAATCGGGCCCGCCGTCCGCCGTCTTGCCCGGCGACAGATAGAGGCCCGGCGCGGTGCCGTGGTGGTTCTCGATGACGGTTGCCCCCGCCGGCACCTGCGCCTGCCGCGCAACCGTCGGCAGGAAGGGACGTTTGATTTTCTCGAAATACGCCTTCAGCCGGTCAAGGATCGCCGGGTCGTCGATCAGTCGGAGGCCGAGCAGTTCGGCGGCGATGTCGCGCGTCAGGTCGTCGGAGGTCGGCCCCAGCCCGCCGGTGACGAGCACGATGTCCGCGCGGCCGAACGTTTCCTTCAGCGCCTCGCGGATCGCCGGTCCGTCGGGCACGCAGACCTGCCGTTCCACGCGCAGGCCCAGGGGAAACAATTCCTGCCCGAGAAAGGTCAGGTGGGTGTTGGTGACGTTGCCGAGGAGCAGCTCGGTGCCGGTATTGATGACTTCGACCTTCACGGGGAGAGTGGGGATGAAAAGCGGACCTCTTCCCGTTACCCCGCGCCGGAGCGGTCTTCAACCGCCGCCGGCAAAATTGGGGATTCCCCGGAGCCGCCGCTCACCGCGCAAACGAAAAAGGAACGGAGGCCCGAAGCCGCCGTTCCTTCCGTTGACCTTCCAAGAAAAAAGTCTTCTACCCTTTCCGGTGGCGCTTGCAACCCAGCCAGCCGAGCAGCCCCGCGCCGAGTCCGGCCGCCGCCAGCGACGAAGGCTCGGGCACCGGCGCGACCACGACGGCGTCCACATGGTCGGGATTGCCCAGCGTGATGGCGAAGCGGTAGGTCGTACCCGCCTGAAAAACGAAGGAAGGCGTCGTGTTGTTGAAGACCCAGTTGCCCGGCGTCGGGTTCACCGTGGCGGAAGTGAGGCCGGCAATCGGCGTGAAAGTCGAATTCGCCACGGTGCCGATCTGGTAAAAGGAGCCCGCGCCGCTGGAACTGTCGTTGTCCCGGCCGCCAAAGGCGATCTGAATGTTGTAGAGTGAGTTCACCGTCGGGGTGAAATCCTGGTAAACCACGATGGTCACGCCCACTCCGTCGAGTGCCTGCGCGCCTTCGTACGGGTTGAGGGTGATGTTGCCGTTGCCGGTGGCGGTGCCGCGAGCCAGGTTGGCGAGACTGTTCGAGTCCGCGGTGGTCTGAGCGCCGGTGGCGCTGGTGCTCACGGTCCAACTGTCCGGGAGGGTGCCGATATTGTTCCCGTTGTTGTTGGGCGCGAGGGGAGATTCAAACCCACCGTTGAGGATCAGATTCGCCGCGTGGAGCGGGCCGGAGGAAGACAATGCCAGAACAGCAGCGGAGACGACGGTGAGTAGAGTTTTTCTGTGCATAGGCTGGACGCGCGTAGCCGGTTATAAAACCGGAGAGAAAGTTTGGAAAGTGGAAAAATAGGGAAAATGCCCCAGGCGAAGCGCAAGGAGCAACTTCGCTGCCAAAAGAGGCGCAAAAGTTTGTAGCGGCTTCGCAACGCAGCCGACGGCTACTTGCGTTCCAGCGCCTTGAGCCAGCCGGCGATGCGCTCGCGCTGGGCTTCCTCGCCTTTGTCCTGGAAGATGTAGAGCAGATTCGCCAGCACGCGCACGAGGATCATGCGCGGGGTGGCCGGTTCCAGGTAGGACGGTTGGAAAACGAGCTTCTGCTTGCGCAGAATCGACTCGCAATCCGAGAGCATCAGAATCTTCCCCCGATGGAAGGGGTCGAAGAAAATATCGCCGTGGCGCACGATGAAATGCCCCGGCAGGTTGATGCCCTCGACCTTCATGCCCGCGCGGCCCGCGACGGCGATGTAGAGCAGCGCCAGCGAGATGGGGATGCCCAGTTTCGAGTCGATCAGGCTGGGCAGCAGCGAATTATTAACGTCGTAATACTCGTCCGAGTTGCCGCGAAAGCCGAGGTCGTTGGCGAGGTAATTCGTGAGGATGGCGACGCGCTCGCGGGTCGAGATGGCGCTGGCGGTCAGCCGCGAGAGTTGGCGTCCCCAGGAGTCGAGCTTGCGCTGGTAGTGCTCGGTCTCAATGCCGGGAAGGAAGACGCGCGCCAGCAGCCAGGAGGCTTCCTCGACGTTGCCGTCGTCGGGGAACAGGTGGCAAAGCAAGGTGAACTCGTCGAACGCCGCCCGGCTCTCGATCTCGGCGAGGATGTCGTGGGCGTGGCCGCTGACGGTGGCGTCGTCGACGGCGGCGAGTTCGCGCAGGTCGGTGATGATGTCCGGGCCGTTATCGACGAGTTGGTTTTTGAGCAACATGACCGTCGAGGGATCATTGTCGCGCAAAAGTCTCACGATGGCTTCGTGTTGCTCGAACATAGGAGGGAATCAATCAGCCGCCACGCTCTGCGGACGAGAAAAGCAAAGCGCCGGGACGTTGCCAAGGAAAATGTGACGTCACGCCACCGTCCGCTGCGTCGTTTCAAGCCGCGCTGGTTTCCACCGAAAGGATGCGGCCGGGCACGCAACGCACGTCCACCTGCATCGGCCGGCAGCACACCGCGCAGTCGTCCATCGTGGTGTAATCACCCTGCGAGGTATCGACCGTCACGGGGAATGCCTCCCCGCAACTCGCGCACTCGACCTCGATCTCCACGAGCCAGTCCACGGATGGGATGTCAAGCCGTCGCGGCCGCGTTCTCCAGGTTCAGCCGGGGCGCGTCGCTCCACAGGTCCTCTAGGGCGTAGTACACGCGCTTGTCGGCGTGGAAGATGTGCACGAGCACGCTGATATAGTCGATGATGACCCC
>CALMVM010000441.1:0-15321 GCA_937873255.1 uncultured Verrucomicrobiota bacterium
AGCGACGCGCCAACAAATCGAGACCGACGTGCGCACGGCGTTTTACGACCTCCAATCGGCCGCCGAAAGCCTGCCGCCGCAGGCCAACACGATCCGGCTGGCCAACGAAACGCTCGCCTTGTACACGAGCAATTTCGACGCCGGCCTCTCCAGCCAGCTCGTCGTGATCCAGTCACGCGTTGATCTGACCCGCACCCAGCTGAACGAACTCGCCATCCGGCTGCGCTACCACAACTCGCTCGCCCGACTCGAACGCGCCATGGGCATGGGGCGTCCCACCCAGGGCAGCGCGACGGCCGGCCCCGCCCCGAGCAAATGACCCGTGTCCTCGCCATCCTGGCGCTGATGGTGCCGGCGCTGTCGCCGTCGGTCCGCGCCGAGGTGCTTACCCTCGAAGACTGTTTGCGCGAAACCGCCGCGAAGAACCCCGTGCTCATCGCGGCCGAGCAGGAGGTGCAGCGCGCCACCGGCATCCGCCTGGTCCTGCGCGCGCGCGCTGCCGACCCTCAACATCACCGGCACGGTCGGCTACCAGGGCGCGCAAACCGCGCAGGAACTCCGGCAGCGCGACGGCACGACCACGACCAGCCAGCGCAACGCGCAGTTCATCCTGCTCGGCACCGAAAACCTCGAACAACCGCTCTTCGACGCGGCGATCCCGGCGTCGTGGCGGCGGGGCGACACCGGCGTCCTCGCGTTGGAGCAAACTTACTATACAGTCGCGGTCGCCCAGCTCTACCAGACGCGTCTGCTGTTTACCCGGACGTTGTATTATCAGGAGCGCGCCGCCCTGCTGCGCCGGACAGATGAGATCCTCGCTGCGAATACCCGCACCTTGGAGGGGCTCGTCAGCGCGGGCCTGAAGGGCCGGCAGGATCTGCTCGCCTCGCAGGTCCGGCGCGCGAATTTCGACCCGAACATCCTCGATACCGCCGGTTCGTACCAGACGACGCTCGCGCAACTGCTCCAATCGATGGGCCGCCGGTCCGGCGTCGGCGCGGACGGCCGTGATCCGCTGGCGGGCATCACGCTGCGCGGGGCGCTGGACGAGACGGCGATCTCCTTCGACGCCGCCGCCATGACCCGCGACGCGCTGGCCCGCCGCCCCGACATCCTCGCCCTGCGTGAAACCGTCCGTTCTTCCCGTGAGGACGCCAACATCGTGCGAGGCGGTTATTTCCCGCGCGTCCGCCTGTACGTCGCCGGCGAGCTGCTGCCGCAGAGCTTCGTGCGCAGCAATCGCCCCAACGCTTTGCGCTCCAGCGACCAGGTGCAAACCACCGAAATCCGGCCCGGCTTGCGGGAGGATTGGAACGTCATCGACACCGGCACGGTGCGCGGCGAGGCGCGGCGGCTCGACGCGGTCCGGGCGGAAGTGGAGGTGAATCTCCAACGTCTCGAACGCAACATCCCGGGCGAGCTGGCCGGCGTGCGCGCCACCCTGGAAAGCGCCGCCGCCGACCTGGCGGTGTTGGGCGGCAACGTCGAGACCGCGCAAAATACTTTGAACATCATCAACTCCGGCGTTGCCCAAGGCATCAACTCTCAGTTCGAGTTTCTCGACGCCCAGAGTGGCGTCCTGGGCACGCAACTGGGAATCCTCGACGCCAAATTTGCATTGAGCATCGCCCGCGCCGAATTTGACCGCATCACCGGCCGTTACCTGCGATTCGTCACCGACCATCCGACGGCCGCCGCCACCCGATCCCATCGTTAGTGAATCCAGTCCTTCCCAGCGTCACGCCCACCGGTCGGTCCATAGCGCCCTCCGCGACCGATCCAGACCGTTCCCGGCCGACTCCGGCCCGCTCCTCGCGGCCGTCTGCGCTGGCCGGCTTCCTGCGCTGGGTGGCGGTGCTCGTCATCCTCTTCGCGCTCGTGGTGTCCGGCTATTACCTGTACGTCAATGTCATCAACCGGCCGCCGGCGGAGGTCTACATCGTGTCGCGAGGCACGGCGGTGTCGGCGGTTTACGGCACGGTCACCATCACCTCCAACGCCCAGTTGGCGTTGTTCGCCCAGAACAGCGGATATTTTCACTACGCGAAAGACTTGGGCACCCTGGCCATCCGGCTCAACGGTCGCGTGGTCAAGAAAGACCAGGTTCTGGGGACGGTCGTCGACGAGATCGGCCTGCGGCAACTGGAATCCGCCAAGCGCGACTACGAGTCCGCCGTGGCACGCCAGAAAAATGGTCCGGGCAGCGCCGGACTGCTCGAAACCGCGAAGTCGCGGCGCGACGCCCTCAACAAGGTACCCGCCGCCAGCGTGCCCCGGGTCGAGCGCGAGGCGGCCGAGAGCGACGTAGGACGCCTGCAAACCGCCGTGGATAACGAGATTCTTGAACTCCAGCGCATGACCGACACGGCCGCCACCGCGCTGAAGGCTGCGGAGGACCAGACCCGGCGCACCGAGATCCGCGCTCCCTTCGACGGCATCCTGACGGCCATCAACTACAACGACAATGCCTACGTGACGACCAACCAATCGCTCTTCACCGTCGCCGATGCCACGACCTATGTGTCCGGCGAGGTGAACGAGGAGGACGTGGGCGCATTGCGCAAGGGCATGAAGGCCGAAGTGCGGCTCTACGCCTACAGCAACCAGACCTTCACCGCCACGCTGGACGACGTTCTGCCCAGCCCGACGGCCAACAGTTCGCGCTACACCGTCACGCTGCACCTCGACCAGCCGCCGGACAACCTGATGTTCGGGCTGACCGGGGAGATGAACATCATCCTCGGCCGCAAGGAGAACGCACTCATCGCGCCCTCGCGTGCGATCAACATCGATCAGGCGCTCATCGTGGAAGACGGCGTCGTGGAGCAGCGTACCGTCAAGATCGGCTACCACAAACTGGATTTTTCGGAAGTGATCGAAGGCATCGGCGAAGGCGACGCGGTGATCGTCGCCGATCAGGACGCCTTCAAGCCCGGCGAGCGCGTCCGCGCGGTCAAGACCAACCAGGGCAAGAAATAATCGTTTCGCGAAAGTCTGGTTCTCCGTGCGTCCTTCGCTCTACATCGGCCTGCGGTTTACTGTCAGCCGCAAACGCTCGCTCCTCTTCAGCCTGCTCGGGGTGATCTTCGGCGTGGCGTTCTACATCGTGCTCCAGGCGCAGACGCAGGGCTTCGAACAGTATTTCATCAAGACCATCCTCGGGACGAGCGGAGCGATTGTCGTCAGCGACCGGTATCAGAACCGCTACACGACCTTCGACAACGCGCAGGGCGGGACCGTCATGAGCGGCCAGCAGCGGCGCAAATACTACGAGGGCATCACCGATGCCGCCGAGATCATGCGCGTGGCGCGGCAATTCCCCAACGTGCTGGCCTGCGCGCCTCTCGTGCAGGGGAACATCACCGCGCGGGGCGATTTTCAGACCGAGATCATGACCGTGCAAGGCATCGACTTGGAATTGCAACTGCGCGCGACGGCGTTGCGCGACCAGATCATCGCGGGCAACCTCAACGATTTTCGCGTCAACCCCTCCGGTCTGATGCTGGGTTCCCTGCTGGCCGACAAACTGCAGCTCAAGGTCGGCGATAACGTCACGCTGCTCGGCAACGGCGGCGAGCGCAAGGCTATGACGCTCAGCGCCGTCTTCCGCAGCGGCGTCAACGCCATCGACGAGCGTCGCGGCTACGTGACGACGCGCGTCGCGCAGGCGCTGCTCGAAAAGCCCTCGATGATCTCGCAGATCATCGTGACGTTGCGCGACCCGGACCGCGCGCCGGCCATGTCGATGCACTTCGAGCGGCTGTTCGGCCACCGGGCGCGCTCGTGGCAGGAACGCGAGCAGGGCAATTTGCAGGTGTTCTCCACGCTGCGGATTTCGGCGGCGATCACGGTGAGCCTCATCATCATGCTGGCGGGCGCGCTGATCTTCAACACGTTGACAATGACCGTCCTCGACAAGGTGCGCGAGATCGCCATTTTGCGTTCGATGGGATACCGGCGCCTGGACATCACGGTGGTGTTCGTGTTCCAGGGATTCATCATCGCCACGCTCGGCTCGATTCTCGGGGCCGGGTTTGGCGCGCTGCTGACGTACGGGATTTCGCAAATCCCGATCAAGGTGCGCGGCGTGCTCTACGCCGACCGCTTCCTCGTCGCGTGGGACGTGCATCATTACATCTACGCCGCGATCATCGCGTTTTTCGCGGTGCTGACCGCCAGTTATTTCCCGGCGCGCCGGGCCGCGAACCTCGCACCGGTGGACATCCTGCGCGGCTCCGGCCAATGAATCATCCGATGGAAACCGACGACGCGCTGCCGCTCGAATGCGAAAACCTGGAACGTTTCCTCGGTCAGGAGGAGGCGCGCGTCCACGTCCTGCGCGGCGTGTCGCTGGCGCTCCAGCGCGGGTACACGCACGCGGTCGTCGGGCCGTCGGGCTGCGGCAAAAGCTCGCTGTTATACATCCTGGGGTTGCTCGACCGACCCGACGCTGGGCAACTCGCCATCGGCGGCCGTCCCGTCGCTGGGTTGCGCGACGACGAACTCTCGCGCCAGCGCAACGAATTGCTGGGCTTCATCTTCCAGTTCCATTTCCTGCTCCAGGATTTCACGGCGCTCGAAAACATCATGATCCCCATGCGGCAGCTCGGCCGCTGGAACGAACCGACCATGCGCGACCGCGCCGCGCACCTGCTCGACGCCGTCGGCCTCGGCAACAAGCTCCACCGCCCCAGCCGCCATTTGAGCGGCGGCGAACAGCAGCGCGTCGCCATCGCCCGCGCCTTGGCGAATGACCCGGAAGTGATCCTCGCCGACGAGCCGACCGGCAACCTCTACACTGCGAACTCCACCCGCGTTTTCACCCTGCTCACGGAGTTGGTGCGCCGCGAGAATAAGGCGCTGCTGCTGGTCACGCACAACCCGGCGATTGCGAGCGCGTGCGACTGGGTGCTGACGATGAGCGACGGGCAGATCGTCGAGCAACAGTACAACCCCCGTGACCGCGAGTCGGACAAATCAGACCACGTCGGCGAATGAGCGTTTGACGCCCATGAACACGCCGTAGCCGATCCCGGCGAAGACGATTCCCACCGCAAGCACGCCGCCGTACGCGTGCCAGTCCATCGGCAGGCCGCGCACCGCGAGGTTGCGGCTCTGTTCGCACAGAAATGCGATTGGATTGAGACGCACGATGGTTTGGTAGACCGGGTCTTCCACCTGCTCGATCCGATAAAACACGGCGCTCGCGTACATGAGGATCGTCGTCAGCGCGAGCATCGCCTGATTGAGATCGCGCAGGAAGACTCCCAGCGCCGACAGCAGATAGGTAACCCCCATCGCCCAACACAGGATCACCGGCAGCAGCAACGGCCACGCGAAAATCGTCGAAGGCAAGCCGTGAGGCACGAACGTGGGTTGCCCCCACGCCCGCAAGAACGCCACCCCCAGACACAACGGCACGAAGCTGATGAGCAGGTGCAGGACGGCGGAGAGCACGACGGTCACAGGCAGGATTTCCAGGGGGAAGACGACCTTCGTGACGTAGTTCGCGTTCATCAGAATGAGGGATGGCGCACGCCCGAGGCATTCCGCGAACAGGTTGTAAACGATCAGTCCCGCGAACAGCATCAGCGCAAAGTCGAACGAGCCCTCGCGAGGGTTCCCCGTGAACTTCGCGTGGAAGATGAACTTGAAGACCACCGTAAAGATTGCCAGCAGCAGCAGCGGATTGATAAACGACCAGAAGATCCCCATGTACGACCCCCGGTAACGCCCGAGCACCTCCCGCCGCGTGAACTGGCGGATGATGTGTCGGTAACGGATCAAACGCATCGGCGCGTGCCAGAACGGGGATCGGATTTGAGAGGCGGCGGTAGCGGCGAACCGGGACATGATGGAGAACGCCAGCCTCCGCCGTTCGCCGGTGCCGTCAACCCGATTCGCTGGAGCCGGGCGTTGACACACCGTCTCCCCGATCCATAACCTGCCGTCGGGCGACGCATGGAACATTACAAATACCTCATCCTTGGAGCAGGTCCATCCGGATTGGCCTGTGCTCATACCTTGTGCCTTCTCGGCGAGGAGTCCTTCCTCGTGCTCGAAAAAGAATCCGAAGCCGGGGGCTTGTGCCGCAGCGCGGAGGTGGACGGCAAGCCGCTCGACATCGGCGGCGGACATTTTCTCGATTTGAAACGCAAGGAAGTGCTCGAACTCCTCTTCCGGTTCATGGGACGCGAGGAATGGCAGGAGCACCGCCGCGTCTCAAAAATCCGCATCCGTGGCGTGGAGATCGACCACCCGCTGGAGGGCAACCTCTGGCAACTCCCCATCGCCGACCAGATGGATTTTCTCGAATCCATCGCCAAGGCCGGTTGCCTGCGCGGCGAGCCGCAGCCCGAGGCGTTCGCGGACTGGATCACCTGGAAGCTGGGCGAGTGCATCGCCCGCGAGTACATGCTGCCGTACAATCGCAAAATCTGGTCGATGGACCCGAACAAGCTCGGCACGTACTGGCTCTACAAGTTACCGGACGTTTCGTTCCGCGAAACTCTGCAAAGCTGCCTGGAACGCAGGATGTTCGGCGCGCTGCCCGCGCACGGCACGTTTCTTTATCCGAAGCAGCACGGTTACGGCGAGGTGTGGCGACGCATGGGCGAGGCGCTCGGAGAGCGACTCCATCTCGGCGAGGCCCTGCACAGCATCGACCCCGAGCAGCGGGTCGTGAACGGTCGTTATCAGGCGGACACCATCATCAACTCGATCCCCTGGTCCGCGTGGACGCGGGCCGGCCCGATGCCCGACGATGTCCGCGCGGCGGTCGGCCGGTTGGTGCAGGTGCCCATCGATGTCGATTATTGCCCCGACACGCTGCCGAGCGATTCGCACTGGACCTACGATCCCGACGAATCCAAGAGTTTTCACCGGGTCCTCTTGCGCGCGAACTTCTGTCCGGGTTCGCGCGGCTATTGGACCGAGACCAACGCCGCGCGCTCGCCCGAAGTCCCGGCGGGTGGTTTCCGGCACCGCAACGAATTCGCTTACCCGGTCAATACCCTCGACAAGCCGGCAGCGGTGGCAATCGTCCGCGCGTGGGCACAGGCGCACGGCATTTATCCGCTCGGACGCTGGGGCCACTGGGAACACATGAACTCCGATGTGGCCGTGTCGCTGGCGATCGCTGCCGGACGCGAGTTGGCCGGGGTCGGTGGATGACGCCGCCGCCCGCACAAAATTTCGCTTGGCGAGGCGCGCCGCTTTGGAAGAGATTGCGAGCCCGCCCCCTCGGCCACGACGGGTCGGCGCGCTCGTTACGATCCCATGAAATATTTCATTACCGGTGCGGCCGGATTTATCGGCAGCAGCCTCGCGGACCGGTTGTTGGCGGAAGGCCACGAGGTCGTCGGCTGGGATGATTTTTCGACCGGCCAGGAGCCTTTCCTGGAGGATGCATCACGAAACCGCGCCTTCCGGCTGGTGCGTGGCGACAACCTCGACCTGCCCGCGTTGACCGCCGGAATGGCGGGATGCGAGTTCGTCTTCCATTTCGGAGCGAACGCCGACGTGCGTTTTGGCCTGGAACATCCGGCCAAGGATTTACAGCAGAACACCGTCGCCACTTTCAACGTGCTCGAAGCGATGCGCGCCAACGGCATCCGCGGCATCGGTTTCTCGTCGACAGGCAGCGTCTACGGCGAATCCGCCGTCATCCCCACCCCGGAGGACGCGCCGTTCCCGATCCAGACTTCCCTTTACGCCGCGTCGAAGGTCGCGGGCGAAAATCTGATCCAGGCGTATTGCGAGGGCTACAAGTTCGAGGGCTACATCTTCCGGTTCGTCTCGATCCTGGGCGAACGCTACACGCACGGGCACGTTTTCGATTTCTACAAACAACTCCTCGAACATCCTGACCACCTGCGCGTGCTCGGCAACGGCAAGCAGCGTAAAAGCTATCTCTACGTGCAGGATTGCCTGGAGGCGATGCTCCACGTCACGCGTGCCGGCACCGCCCGTGACGTTAAACACGGCGTGCAGGTCTACAACCTCGGCACGGAAGAATACTGTCAGGTCAAGGATTCCATCGGCTGGATCTGCCAGCACCTCGGCATCCAGCCGGAACTGCGATTCGCGGGCGGCGAGCGGGGTTGGGTCGGCGATAATCCGTTCATCTTCCTCGACAGCAAGAAGGTGCGCGCCACCGGCTGGTCCTCGAAGTTGACCATCCAACAGGGCATCATCCGCACGCTGGCGTGGCTGGCAAAAAATCAGTGGGTGCTCGAAGCCCGCGCCTAGCGTCCATGAATGTCGTCGTCCTCGGCCTCTGGCATCTCGGTTGCGTGACGGCGGCGTGTTGCGCGGAGTTCAATCCCGTCGTCGTCGGGATGGATTTCGAGGCGGATTGGAACGCCCTCCGGTCGGGCGAGGCCCCGCTGTACGAGCCGGGTCTGGACGAGGCGTTGTGGCGCGGCATCGCGTCGGGACGGCTGAAATTCGTCGAAGGCGCGGACCCTGGGGCGCTCGGCGCGGCGGACGTGTTGTGGGTTTGTTACGATACGCCCGTCGATGATGACGATGTGGCCGACGTGCCTTACGTCCTCGACCGTTTGGAAAGCTGCCTGCCCGCGTTGCGGCCGGGGGCGGTCGTCCTGATTTCTTCGCAGATTCCTGCCGGTACCTGCGCCGAGTTGGAACGCCGCCACCCGGGCGTCGATTTCGCCTACAGTCCGGAGAATCTCCGTTTGGGCAAGGCTCTGCAAATTTTCCGGCATCCCGAGCGGATCATCGTCGGGGTCCGCACCCCGGAGGTTCGTTCCAAACTGGAACCTCTCTTCGCGCCTTTCTGCAAGGAAGTGCTCTGGATGCGAACCGAGTCCGCCGAGATGACCAAACACGGCATCAATGCCTGGCTGGCGTTATCCGTGACGTTCGCCAACGAACTCGCGCGTCTGTGCGAGGCGGTCGGCGCGGACGCGCGCGAGGTCGAGCGAGGACTACGCAGCGAACCGCGCATCGGACAAAAAGCGTACATCCGCCCCGGCGCGGCGTTCGCGGGCGGGACGCTCGCGCGCGACGTGGTGGCGTTGACCGCGCTTGCTAAAACGCATGGCGATCCGGCCGCCTTATTCCCCGCGATCCTGTCCGGCAACAACGCCCACAAGGACTGGGCGTTGGGCCGGCTGGAAAACCTGCTCGGTCCTTTGGAAGGTGCAACCATCGCCGTCCTCGGCCTGACCTACAAACCCGGCACCGACACGCTGCGGCGCAGCGGCGCGGTCGAACTCGCCACCAAGCTGCTGCGGGCCGGTGCGACCGTCCGCTGCTACGACCCTGTCGTGCGCGAACTTCCCCCGGAACTCGTCGGCGCGCAGAGTACCGATTCGGTCGCCGAAGCCGTCCGCGAAGCCGACGCGGCCGTCGTCGCCACCGAATGGCCGCAAATCAAGGAGGCCGACTGGCCCGCGTTGATTTCCACCATGCGCCGATGCGTTGTCGTGGACGCAAATGGTTTCCTCGACCTGCGCGCGGACGCAATCCCGTGCGTCGAGTATTTTTCCGTCGGCACCCCATCCAAGTAACTGATGAAACTCGCCAACCGCAACGCCATCGTCACCGGGGGCAGTCAGGGGCTCGGACGCGCCATCGTCGAGGCGTTCGTGCGTGAGGGTGCGAATGTGCTGCTCTGCGCGCGAGACGAGCCTCTCGCCACCGAGGTCGCCGAGGCCGTTCGCGCGACCGTCCCGCGTGAGGGTCAACTCGTGATCGCCGAGGGCTGCGACGTATCCTCGCCCGAAGAGGTCGAAAGACTCTTTGCGTTTGGCGACGAAGCGTTTGGCAGTCTTCATGTTCTGGTCAACAATGCCGGCATTTACGGTCCCAAGGGACCGACCGACGAGGTCGATTTCGAGGAGTGGCGCCGCTGCATCGACATCAATCTCCACGGCACGCTGCTGCCATGCCGCCAAGCGATGCGGCGTTTCAAGGCGGCCGGTTATGGCAAGATCGTCAACCTCTCCGGCGGCGGCGCGACCAACCCGATGCCCAACCTCAGCGCCTACGCCGCTTCCAAGGCGGCCGTGGTGCGCTTGACCGAGACGCTCGCCCTGGAATTGCAGCTCCACAAAGTGGACGTGAACGCCGTCGCCCCCGGCGCACTAAATACGCGCCTGCTCGACGAGTTGCTCGAAGCCGGGCCGGAAGCGGTGGGCGCGGATTTTTACGAGCGTTCGCTCAAGCAGGCGAAGGAAGGCGGCGTGCCGTTGTCGCTCGGCGCGGAATTGTGCGTGTACCTCGCCAGCGCGGAGAGCGACGGCGTGACCGGCAAACTCATCAGCGCGAAGTGGGATCCGTGGAAACGGCTGCATGAGTACAAAACCGAGCTCGGCTCTAGCGACATTTACGCGTTGCGCCGCATCACGCCCGAAGACCGGGGCAGGAACTGGCCGCTCGATTGAGCCCAAGATGGCAATGTCCGACTCCAAACCGTTGCGTTTCGCCATCGTCGGCTGCGGCCTGATCGGCCGCAAACGCCTCGCCAGCCTCCGGCCGGGCCAGTTTCAGGTCGCGTTCGACCTGGACCGCTCCCGCGCGGAGGCGATGGTAAAAATGGCCGGGTGCGGATCGGTGGGTACGAGCCTGCACGACACGGTCCGCTCTCCGGAGGTAGACGCGGTGATCGTTTCGACCCTCAACGGCTCGCTTGCGGAAATCGCCACGCACGCGGTCGCCTGCGACAAACACGTTCTCATCGAAAAACCCGCCGCGACCTCCCTCGGTCAACTCAACCGGCTGATCGGCATCGCGGAGAAATCCACGGCACTCGTGCGGGTCGGTTACAACCACCGTTACCACCCGGCCCTACAAAAAGCGCGCGAACTCGTGGATGCCGGGGCGGTCGGCGCGTTGATGTTCATCCGCGCGCGCTACGGCCACGGCGGACGCGTCGGCTACGACCGCGAATGGCGGGCGGTCCCGAAACTTTCCGGCGGCGGCGAGTTGATCGACCAGGGTGTGCACCTGATTGACCTCGCCGGCTGGTTCCTGGGCGACTTTCCGACCGTCGAGGGACATGCCGCCACCTTCTATTGGGATATGCCCGTGGATGACAATGCCTTCATGAGCCTGCGCACGGCCGCCGGCCAGACCGCGTGGCTGCAAGTGTCCTGTTCGGAGTGGAAAAACCTTTTTTCCTTCGAGATTTATGGACGGACGGGCAAGATCGCCATCGACGGGCTCGGCGGCAGCTACGGCGTCGAGCGGTTGAGTTATTACCGGATGCTTCCCGAAATGGGTCCGCCCGAAACCACGATTTGGGAATACCCGCGCGGCGACGATTCCTGGCGGTTGGAGATGGACGATTTCATCGAAGATATCCGCCTCGGCCGCACGCCTTCGCCGGGACTGAAGGAAGCGCGCGCCGCGTTGGAAATCGTGGAGAAAATTTATCGCGCCAGCGGCTTCGGCGTGCCGGGGCTTCAGCCGTAAGGCTCACCCCCAAATTTCCGCATTATGATCATCACGCGTTCTCCTCTCCGTATCAGCCTCGGCGGCGGCGGCACCGATCTGCCGAGCTATTATCAGGAACACACCGGCTTCCTCGTCGCGGCGGCCATCGATAAATACGTCTACATCACGCTTCACCAGACGTTCGTGCCGGAGGGAATCCTCAAGTATTCAAAGCTGGAGCGCGTGTCGAAGGTGGACGACATTGAGCACCCGATCATCCGCGAGGCGTTGCGGATGTCGGACCTGGACATCCGCTCGCTTGAAATCTCGTCGATGGCCGACATCCCGGCCGGGACGGGCCTGGGGAGTTCGGGCAGTTTTACCACGGCGCTGCTTCAGGCTCTCCACTCGCACAAAAAAAGCCTCCTCCATCCGGCCGACCTCGCCGAACTGGCCTGCCAGATCGAGATCGACCGACTCAAGGAACCCATCGGCAAGCAGGACCAGTACATCGCGGCGTACGGCGGCATCACCTGTTTCCGCTTCCTGCCGGACGGCCGGGTCCAGGCTTGGCCGCTGAAGACCAGCGAGGAGACGTTATTCAATCTGGAGGACAACCTCCTGTTATTTTTCACGGGATATTCGCGCTCCGCGTCCAAAATCCTCAAGGAACAGGACGATAAGAGCAAAGCGGCAGACAAGGGCATGGTCGAAAACCTCCATTTCGTCAAAGACCTGGGATTCCAGAGCCAGGCGGCGCTCGAATCGGGCGACCTGCATGAATTCGCCCGGTTGATGGATGTGCATTGGCAACGCAAGAAGGAACGTTCCGGCGGGATGAGCAACCCTCAGATCAACGAATGGTACGACCTGGCGATGGCCAGCGGGGCGTTGGGCGGCAAGTTGATCGGCGCAGGCGGCGGTGGGTTCCTGATGTTTTACGCCGATGACAAGGCGAAGTTGCGTCACGCGATGCGCGGGGCGGGCTTGAAGGAAGTGCGCTTCCGCTTCGATTTCGAGGGCACCAAGATCGTCACCTGAAAAGATGGACTCCGCTCATCCATCGAGACCTCTCGCCGACTGGACGATTGCGCTCTTGGCCGGCGGATTGGCGACGCGCCTGCGACCAATCACCGAGACGATTCCCAAAAGCCTCGTCAGCGTCGCGGGCGAGCCGTTCCTGGCGCATCAACTCCGGCTCTTGCATCGGCACGGGTTCCGCCGAGTCGTGCTGTGCGTGGGGCATCTGGGGGAGATGATCCGCGAGGAAGTAGGTGATGGCGGGGCATTTGGGATGCAATTGGAATATTCGTTCGATGGCCCGAAGCTCCTCGGCACCGGCGGCGCGATCCAACGGGCGCTGCCGCTTTTGAGCAAGGAGTTCGTGGTGCTGTACGGGGACAGTTACCTGCCGATGGATTACGCGGCGGCGGTGTCCGCATTCGAGACGAGCGGCAAGCCGGGGTTGATGACCGTCTTCCACAATGAGGGCCAGTGGGACACGAGCAACGTGGTTTTCGCCGACGGCACGATCCGGCGCTACGACAAAAAGGAACTGACGCCGGACATGCGGCACATCGACTACGGACTGGGCATCTTGCGGGCCGATGCGCTGGCGAGTTATCCGAAGGATGAGGCGTTCGATTTGGCCGAAGTCTACCGCGACCTGTCGCGCACGGGACAACTCGCCGGCTACGAGGTGCGGCATCGGTTTTACGAGATCGGTTCGCCCAAGGGGCTTGCGGAGCTTGATATACTGTTGAGACACCCCCCCAAACCGTCCCGCACGACGGACGCGGCGAAGGGGTGAAAATTCGCTTCTCCTCTAATCATCCCATCACAAATGAGTCTGCTATCGGCACGGCGTTTTGCGGCAGGCTATCTTGCTCTGTCAGCCGGGGCGGCTTTATGCATCGTCGATGTTGCCGCACAATCGTCTTATGATGTACCGCCGTCGCGGAGAAAGTACTACGCCGGGGACCTCTCACCGCAGGTTAAGCTTTTGACCGAGGCGAGAACTTATTTGAATTTGGGGAATTTAGACTTGGCCGAAAAGCGCTTCCGCCAAGTTCTTGCGCTCGACCCCGACAATGAAGACGCCACGCACGGCAGATCGGAAATCAAGGAAGCCCGTGAACGACTTAAGAAGGACGTGGCCGAAGGTCGGCGCTCTCGCGCCACTACAATCGAAGTTCCCAC
Organism: uncultured Verrucomicrobiota bacterium; assembly: GCA_937873255.1. Classification (GTDB taxonomy): domain Bacteria; phylum Verrucomicrobiota; class Verrucomicrobiia; order Chthoniobacterales; family SZAS-18; genus CAHJWO01. The sequence continues at coordinate 13,600 of CALMVM010000441.1, forward strand.
CGAACAATACGCCATCGAGTCCGCAACCATCGCGCGTAAACTTCAAAGTATCATTCTTCCCTTGTTTGAAGTCCGCGATATGTCGCTCAACGATGTGATGGAACGGTTGCGGGAGGACGCTCGCAAGTACGACACCGATCTCAACGAAGAGGAGCGTGGGTTGAACATCTTTCTCAAAGTTCGGGCGTCGCCCTCGCCACCGACAGCAAGTTCCTCGACCGATTCCGCCGCCGCGACTCAGCCTTCCGGAAGCACGAAGATCACCCTGCAGTTGACCAACGTCTCGCTCTTGCAGGCGTTGAGCCAAGCGGCAGATCGTGCCGGTCTCAAAGTCAAGGTTGAGCCGTATGCTGTTTCCATCGTCCCTCTCACCGAGCCAGTCGATGAACTTTTCACGGTGGAACTGCGCATCGCTCCGGCTTTTCTTGGAGTCGAGGATGAATTCACGGCATCGCCGACTGGTGCGATGCCCGGCGGCAGCGGGCCGCTGGCCAAGCGCATCGACGCCAAGGCATTTCTCGAAGCCAGCGGCGTCACTTTTCCCCCTGGTACGTCGGCTGTTTACCTTTCGTCGACCTCCAAGCTGGTGATTCGTAACACGCGCGCGAATCTTGACCTCGTCCAAGCGCTTTGGAACGAATTTAAAAACACCCCTCACCCGGCCACTCATCCATGAACACCTACTCCACCCAACACCTCCGCGAGACCGCCGAAGTCGTCTCCAAGATCGACCCCGAACTCTGCGAGCGCGCCGTCGAACTGCTCGCCGCCGTCCGCGAGCGCGGCGGGCGACTGTTCATCCTCGGCGTAGGTGGCAGCGCGGCCAACGCCTCGCACGCCGTCAACGATTTCCGCAAGATCGCCGGCCTCGAATGCTACGCGCCGACCGACAACGTCTCCGAGCTGACCGCCCGCACGAACGACGAAGGTTGGGAGGGTGTGTTCGCCGAATGGCTCAAGGGCAGCCGACTCAACGCAAAGGACGGGCTCCTCGTCTTCTCCGTCGGCGGCGGCAACCTGGAAAAAAACGTCAGCCCCAACCTCGTCCGCGCCCTCCAACTCGCCAAGGAACGCGGCGCGAGCATCGTCGGCATCGTCGGACGCGACGGCGGGTACACCGCGCAGGTCGCCGACGTGGCGATCATCATTGCCACCGTCAACCCCGAGAACACCACCCCGCATGCCGAGGCGTTCCAGGCGGTGGTGTGGCACCTGTTCGTCTCGCATCCCAAGCTGAAGATCGCCCAGACGAAGTGGGAGAGCACGAAATGAGCGGCCGGCGCGCGGTGTTCCTGGACCGCGATGGCATCATCAACCGGCCTGTCGTGCGCGACGGCCTGCCGTACCCGCCGGACACCGTGGAGGAGTTCGACATTTACGAGGATGTGCCCGAGGGCTGCCGACGCCTGAAAGCCGCCGGGTTCGTCCTCGTCGTCGCCACCAACCAACCCGATGTCGGCCGCGGCACCCAGAGCCGCGAGCAGGTCGAAGCGATTCACGCGACGATGCGGGCCGCCCTGCCCGAGATCGACCGGGTCGAGGTCTCGTACGACGCCGGCGGCAGCGGTCCCGCCGCGCCGCGACGCAAACCGGCCCCCGGCATGCTCCTGGACGCCGCCGATGCGCTGGGCATCGCGTTGGCGGATTCCTTCATGATCGGCGACCGCTGGCGCGACGTGGATTGCGGGCACGCGGCGGGTTGCCGCACGGTTTTCCTGGATA
>CALMVM010000441.1:15331-17685 GCA_937873255.1 uncultured Verrucomicrobiota bacterium
CGGCTACGTCGAGGCCCTCCGTCAAATACCCGACTGGACGGTCGGCAGTTTTGCCGAAGCGGTGGAGGTGATCCTGGGCGCGCCGGACATGACACGATGAAAACTTCCTTGTCCGGGCGTCGGGCGCGCCATATGCTTGTCACTCCCATATGAGCACCGAACTGCTGACCAACCTCCCGGTCAAGATCTTCGCCGACGGCGCGGACCGCGAAGGGATTTTCGAGCTATACCGCAAACCTTTCATCCAGGGGCTCACGACGAACCCGACCTTGATGAAAAAGGTGGGCATCGTCGATTACGAGGCGTTCGCCAAGGCGCTGTTGGAAGTCGTCAAGGACAAGCCGATTTCCTTCGAGGTGTTTTCCGATGACTTCGAGGACATGCGCCGGCAGGCCGTGAAAATCCGCGACTGGCAGGAAAACGTTTACGTCAAAATCCCCATCACCAATACCAAACGCGAGTCCGCCTTGCCGCTCATCAAGGAACTCGCCGCCGAGGGCGTCAAGCTCAACGTCACCGCGCTGCTGACCCTCGAACAGGTCAAGGGCGTGGCCGATTCGCTCAATCCCGAGGTCGCATCCGTCGTGTCGGTATTCGCCGGGCGCATCGCCGATACCGGGGTCGATCCCCTGCCGCTGATGAAGGATGCGCTCAAGCTCCTGGGCGATCAACCCAAGGCCGAATTGTTGTGGGCCAGCGTGCGCGAGGTGTTGAACATCTTCCAGGCTGCCGCGTGCGGCTGCCACATCGTGACGGTCCCGCACGACATTTTGGCCAAGGCGATCAAGATGGGCGGCATGGATCTGGCCGATCTTTCGCTGGACACGGTGCAAATGTTTTATCAGGACGCGGTCGCGGCAGGGTTCAAGCTTTGAACTGATCCCATGGTTATTTTGCTCGGTGGTTCCGGGTACGTGGGGCTCGCGTACCAGAAATTGTTTGCACAACTCGGCGTGCCGTTTCGCAACCTCGCGCGCAAGCAGGTTGACTACACCAATACCCACCAGCTTGCCGAACTGCTGGCCGAAAGCCGGGCGGAGTTTCTCGTCAACGCCGCCGGCTACACCGGCAAGCCGAATGTAGACGCTTGCGAGAGCGACAAGACCGCCTGCCTGTTCGGCAACGCGGTCCTGCCCGGCCGCATCCAAGAGGCGTGCGAACGCGCCGGGGTGCCGTGGGGACACGTTTCGAGCGGCTGCATCTACTCCGGCGAACGGCCCGGCGGCGGGGGTTTCCGCGAGGACGACGCGCCGAATTTTTCCTTTCGCACGAACCATTGCAGCTTCTACAGCGGCACGAAGGCGCTCGGCGAGGAGGTGCTCGCCGGGGCGAAGGATTGCTTTATCTGGCGGCTGCGCATCCCGTTCAACGAGGTCGACAGCCCGCGCAACTACCTGACGAAGGTCATGAGCTATGCGCGGCTGCTCGAGGCCGCCAACTCGCTCTCGCACCTCGACGAGTTCGTGCGGGCGACGTTCGAGTGCTGGCAAAAGCGCGTGCCTTTCGGCACCTACAACGTCACCAACCCGGGACACGTCACCACGCGCGAGGTGGTCGACCTGATCCGGCAGAGCGGTGTCAGCACGAAGGATTTCCAGTTCTTCTCGGACGAGGATGAATTCATGCGCCTCGCCGCCAAGACCCCGCGCTCGAACTGCGTGCTCGACACCGCCAAGCTGCGAGCGGCCGGCGTCGAAATGACCGAAGTCCACGACGCCGTGGCACGCGCCTTGCAGGAGTGGACGCGCGAATAGCCAATTTCTTGTCATCCGTGGAACGCACCCTTCTCGTCACCGGCGGCGCGGGCTTCATCGGCTCGAACTTCGTGCGGCACATCCTGTCGGCCGACCCGGCGGCGCGTGTGGTCAACCTCGACAAGCTGACCTACGCCGGCAACCGCGCGACCCTCGCGGACGTGGAGAGCAACGACCGATACACGTTTGTCCAGGGCGACATCTGCGACGCCGGACTGGTCGCCGGACTGTTCGCGGAACATGCCATCGACGCGGTGGTCCACTTCGCGGCCGAGAGCCACGTAGACCGCTCCATCGACGCGCCGGAGGAGTTTTTGCTGACGAATGTCTTGGGCACCTTCCGGCTGCTGGACGCGGCACGACAGCACTGGAAAAAACTTTCCGCCGAGCGCGCGGCGGCATTTCGTTTTCTGCACGTTTCGACGGACGAGGTCTACGGCACGCTCGGGCCCGATGATCCGGCGTTCTCCGAGACGACCCCGTTCGCGCCCAACAGCCCGTACGCCGCGAGCAAGGCGGGCAGCGACCATTTCGCGCGGGCTTACTTCCACACTTATGGGCTGCCGGTGGTCACCACCAACTGCTCGAACAACTACGGCC
>CALMVM010000442.1 GCA_937873255.1 uncultured Verrucomicrobiota bacterium
CTCGTGCAATACCCCGCGACGGACGGGGCGATTTTCGACTACTCCGGGTTCGCGGAGACCATCCACGCCGCCGGCGCGCTGCTTGTCGCCGCCGCCGATCCGCTGGCGCTGTGCCTGCTCAAGCCGCCCGGGCAATGGGGCGCGGACGTGGCCGTCGGCAGCACGCAACGTTTCGGCGTGCCGCTGGGCTACGGCGGACCGCACGCCGCGTACTTCGCGGTGAAGGACGAATTCAAGCGCATGATGCCCGGCCGGCTGGTCGGCGTTTCCAAAGACACCGCCGGCAAACCCGCCTACCGCCTGAGCCTGCAAACGCGCGAACAACACATCCGCCGCGACAAGGCCACGAGCAACATCTGCACGGCGCAGGTGTTACTCGCGGTCATCGCCAGCATGTACGCCGTGTACCACGGGCCGGAGGGCTTGCAGGCCATCGCGCGGCGCGTCCACCGCCTGACGGGCACGCTCGCGGCAGGCCTGAAAAAACTCGGTCTGGAAGTGGGACCCGACGCGTACTTCGACACGCTGACCGTGCGCGTCGGCGCGGGCCAGGCGGCGGCGATCCACGCGGCGGCCGAGGCGAAGGGCATTAACCTGCGCGCGGTGAGTGCCGACACGGTCGGCATCTCGCTCGACGAGACCGTGGACGCCACTGACCTGCAAGACCTGTGGGCGATTTTCCACGGCGGCGAGATGGCCGGCTTCGAGCCGGACGCCGCCGCGACTGACACGATCCCGGGTTCCCTCGCGCGCACGGGCGAGTTCCTCGCGCACCCGGTCTTCAACCGCTACCACACCGAGACCGAGATGCTGCGCTACCTGCGCCGGCTCGAATCGAAGGACCTCTCGCTGACCACGAGCATGATCCCGCTCGGGAGCTGCACGATGAAGCTCAACGCCACCAGCGAGATGTTCCCCGTGACGTGGCCCGAATTCGGCCGGATGCACCCGTTCGCGCCCGCCGCGCAGGCGGAGGGCTACCGCGTGCTGGCGCACACGTTGGAGAAATGGCTCGGCGAGATCACGGGATTGCCCGCCGTCAGCCTCCAACCCAACGCCGGGTCGCAGGGTGAATACGCCGGCCTGCTGGCGATCCGCGGCTGGCAGGAAGCGCGCGGCCAGGGGCACCGCAACGTTTGCCTGATTCCCACCAGCGCCCACGGCACGAACCCCGCCAGCGCCGTCATGGCCGGCTATCAGGTCGTCCCCGTCAAATGCGACAGCCAGGGCAACATCGACATGGCCGACCTGCGCGCCCGCGCGGAAGCCAACAAGGAAAAACTCGCCGCGTTGATGATCACCTATCCGTCCACGCACGGCGTCTTCGAGGACACGATCAAGGAAATCTGCCGGGTGACCCACGAAAGTGGCGGTCAGGTCTACATGGACGGCGCGAACATGAACGCCCAGGTCGGCCTCTGCCGCCCCGGCGACATCGGCGCGGACGTGGTGCATCTGAACTTGCACAAGACCTTTTGCATCCCGCACGGCGGCGGCGGCCCCGGCGTGGGTCCGATCTGCGGGAAGGAACACCTCGCACCGTTCCTGCCGGGCCATCCGCAAAAAGACGCGTACGAACTGCCCGGCATCGGCCCGGTGTCGGCGGCCCCCCTGGGCAGCGCGAGCATCCTCGTCATCTCGTGGCTCTACATCGCCATGATGGGCCGCGACGGCCTGACGGAAGCGACGAAAATCGCCATCCTCAACGCCAACTACATCGCCAAGCAACTGGAGCCGCACTTCCCCGTGCTCTACCGGGGCAACGATGGGTTGGTAGCCCACGAATGTATTCTTGACGTGCGTCCGTTCGAAAAGACGGCCGACGTGAAGGTCGAGGACATCGCCAAGCGGCTGATGGACTATGGCTTCCACGCGCCGACGGTGTCGTGGCCGGTAACGGGTACGCTGATGGTCGAGCCGACCGAGAGCGAATCGAAGCCGGAGCTGGACCGTTTCTGCGACGCGATGATCGCCATCCACGGCGAGATTCTAGCGATTGCCAACGGCGAGGCCGACCGCAAGGACAACGTGCTCAAAGGCGCGCCGCACACCGCGCAGGCCGTGACGGCCGACGAGTGGTCGCACGCATACCCGCGTTCGCTGGCGGCGTACCCCGCGCGTTGGCTGCGCGAGCACAAGTTCTGGCCGGCGGTGGGCCGCATCGACAGCGTCTACGGCGACCGCAACCTGGTCTGCTCGTGCGTGCCGATGGAAGCGTACGAGGATTGAAGCAGTCGCGCGGCCGGAAGATCAGACGCAAGCAGTGAAGGAAATCATCGATCTGCAAACCCGGGTCGTCGCCCACGACCCGCAACTCGCGGGAGGCGACGGCATCGACTTCTCCCGCGAGGAAATCGGCGGGGAAGCCGCACTCCTTTCCTGTGGACTGCGCGAGGAAGTCGAGGCGTTGCAGCGTACGTTCAACACAGCGATCCCCGAGGATTTCGAGTATTTCGTCTTTATCGGCGGGGACGAGGGGCCAGGCTTCGGGTTGGATTTCGGAATGACCCCCGTCGGCCCGGCGGACGACTGGGACCCGGAACAGTCGCTGCTGGACCAACTCCATACCTTCGATTGGGAAGCGGCGCGGGAGCAAGGCAAGGACGGCAACGCGATGATGGAAGTCGTGTCGATGCTGGAACGCATCACGCGCCAACTCCCTGCGGCGAAAAGCTTGCAGCGGGATTACCGCGATGAGGTCAAGGATTTCGTCCGTGAAAGACGGCGCGACGGTGACAGGATCCACGTCCTGTACCTCGACCGGGCGGAGGAACTGATGGAGGCGGACTTCGAGAACGGCGACGCGTTCCGCGATGCGCTTCCGGGCATGATCGGCGACGGCAACGATTTATTTGCCCTCGTGGCCAACGGCAAGCCGCTGCCCGCCGAGCGGATCGACGCGCTCAACGCACAGGCGCAACGCACGCTCAAGGAGCGGTTGCACGAGGAAAGCGAAAAAGCGGCACGCGCGCAAGCAGACGGATCACCCGAGACAGAGATCATCGATATCGAGACGGAACCGTAGCACGCGAGCTTCCCGCCGTGCCAGCGGCATCCCACCCCTCCTGTGATCTCCAAGCTCCCCCGTTGGGCATGGCCGGGCGCGTGGGCGCTGGCGTTTGTCGCGGGGATCGTCAACGTGGTGGGCATCCTCGGGTTCGACCACCACCCGATCACGCACCTGACCGGCACCACGTCGCTGCTCGGCGAGGCCGTCTCGCGGCTGGATGGCCCGGCGGCGGGTCACCTCCTCGCGCTGATGGGGTCGTTCCTGGCGGGCACGGTGTTTTGCGCGTGGTTCGTCGGCGACCGCCCGCTGCGGCTCGGACGGCGCTACGGCGTCGCGCTGTTGATCGAATCAGGCCTGCTCTGCGGCTGCGTGCCGCTGCTGTGGCGCGAAAACCTCGCCGGGGTCTACGCCGCCGCGTTCGCCGTCGGCCTGCAAAACGCCTTGGTCAGCACGTACAACGGCGCGGTCGTGCGCACGACGCACGTCTCGGGAATGTTCACCGACCTGGGCATCTTCCTGGGCCACACGCTACGCGGCCTGCCGACCGACCGCCGGCGCAGGCGGTTGTGTTTGCTGGTCATCACGGGGTTCCTCGGCGGGGGGATCGCGGGCGCGGCGATGTTCCGCGCGATGGGGTACGCGGCGCTGTTCGTTCCCGGCGCGCTGACCGCCCTCGCGGCGGGCGCGAACGTCGTTCTCCGGCCTCACGCGACGCCCGACGCCGACGCGTGAAAGAACGATCGCGCCTCCCGTTTCGCATTGCCGCCGGGCGTGCCGTCCCACTACGCTGCCGGCCGCCACATGAACGACCCGCACTCCACCTCCGTCGAGCCCGTTTTGGCCGCGCCCGCGCCGGCCGGTCCCGCCGCGCGCCCGCCCCGGCAGGCGGCGTTGATCTTCATCTTCGTGACGGTCATGCTCGACGTG
>CALMVM010000443.1 GCA_937873255.1 uncultured Verrucomicrobiota bacterium
CCGCCGGTCCCCGGCTCCCGTCGTGTTCGTGGTGGGCGCGTTCTTCGCCGTGCTCGGGGGCGCGATGCTGTTTGCCGCCGACAAACTCTACCTCAAGGAACGCGAATTCCTCGCCCATTCCGAGCGCGCCGTCGGGACAGTCGTCGATTTCCAGCAAAGCGTCGTGTCCAACAACCGGACCCACTACGAACGCCGCACGTACTACGCGCCGGTGTTCATTTTCGCGGACCGTTCGGGCCAAACCCGGCGGGCGACCTCCAAGACCAGCCAGGGCGACAAACCCGGGTACGCGGTCGGCCAGACGGTGTCCGTGCTCTACAACCGGGACCGACCTGACGAGGCGGAACTCGACACGTTCTTCGCGTCCTGGGGCGGGGTGACGATCCTCGGCGGCATGGGCGTCGTGTTCTGCGCGTTCGGCGGCGCGGTCGCCGTGAACGGCCTGCGCGGCATGATCCGGCGCAAAGGTCCCGGGCAAAATCCGCCCGGATCGGGAGGCAGCGGCGACGTGCCGCGTGATCCGGCGATCCTGTCCGGCTGACGGCGTGGAAAACGCCGCCTCAGTCCGGCTGCCCCTTGAGCAGCGCGCGGAACTCGTCGTCGAACGTCCGCAACTCGCTGACCATCTGCGGGCTCTTGGAAAGCACGGTCTTGGTCAGTTTCTCGATGTAGGTCGGGTTGCGCTCGGCCATCTCGGAGAGCGCCATGATGACCGCCAGCGCGTTGCAGGCGCTGTGCTTGACCGCGCGGAACTTGTTGTGCAGCTCCATCAACTCGGCGCGCGTGACCGGCAAATCGTCGCCGGCAGGCGGTTGGGGGGCGTCGGCGGTGGCCGGCGTGGAGGACGAATTCATTGGCTTTGGCGGTCGCGGTGTGCTTTGCTGGACATCCCGGAACATCAGCAATTCCGGTGCCTAAGGGCAAAATTCGATGACCCAGCAGTCTATCAGAATCGGTGGGGCGCGCCAGCATAATCTGCAAAACCTCAGTCTGACGCTGCCCCGCGGACAGCTCATCGTCGTCACCGGGCCGAGCGGGTCCGGGAAGAGTTCGCTCGCTTTCGACACCCTCTACGCCGAGGGCCGGCGGCGGTACGTCGAGAGCCTGTCGGCGTACGCGCGGCAGTTCCTCGACCAGTTGGAGAAGCCCGACGTGGACTTCATCGAGGGCCTGTCTCCCGCCATCGCGCTCGAACAACGCGCCGGCGGCGGCAACCCGCGCTCGACCATCGCCACGACGACGGAGATTTACGACTACCTGCGTCTCCTGTATGCGAGCGTCGGCCAGCCGCACGATCCCACCAGCGGGCGACCGCTGCGCCGCCAGACCCCGCAGGCCATCGTGGACCAGATCCTGGCGCTGGAACCCAACTCGCGCCTGATCCTGCTCGCGCCGTTGGTGAAGGGTCAGGTCGGCGAGTTCCGCGACGTGTTGGAGAAGGCCCGCCGGGAGGGCTTCGTGCGCGTGCGGCTGGACGGCAAGATCGTCGAACTCGACGGCCCCGAACCCGTGCGGCCCGCCAAGACGAAGGAACATTCCATCGAAGCCGTCGTGGACCGACTCGTCCTGCGCGAGGGCATCCGCGCGCGGCTGGCGGATTCGGTGGAAACGGCGCTGCGCTGGGGCAAGGCGCAAATGGTCGTCCTGCACGCGCCCGCCGGCAGCGAAGACTACGCGGAAACCGCCTATTCCACCGAATACCGCGACCCGCAGACGGGTTTCACGCTGCCGGCGCTGACGGCCAAGCATTTTTCCTTCAACAGCCACCTCGGCGCGTGCCCGGTGTGCCACGGCCTGGGCGTGCTCCAAGTGCTCGACCCCGAGCTGATGGTGCCCGACCCGACCAAGACGCTCGCCGAAGGGGCCGTCTCCCCGTGGCATCGCGGCGTGGGCAAGCGGATGCGCGTGTATTACCAGACGGTGTTGCGCGGGCTGGCGGCGCACTACGGCGCGCCGATGGACAAGCCGTTCACCGACCTGCCTGAGAAATTCCGCCACGCGTTGTTCGAGGGCACGGGCGACGAACCCGTCGAACTCCGCCCCGCCAAGGACCAGGAAAAAGCCCGGCTCAAACGCAAGGAAAAGTCCGAGGCCGCCACGGTGGCCGCAGGAGGTAAACCCTTCGAGGGACTCCTTCACCAACTCCAACACCTGCTCGACACGACGCAGAGCGAACTGACCAAGCACCGGCTCAAGGCGTTCATGAGTCCGCAGCCTTGCCCTGCATGCAAAGGCGCGCGCCTGCGGCCGGAGATTTTGGCGGTGACGCTCGGCGTGTCGGACGGCGAGACAACCCGGCAGTTCAATATCCGCGAGTTCTGCCGCCTGACCATCGGCGAGGCGCACCGGACCATCACGCGGCTGGAGCTTACTAACACCCAGCGCCAGATCGCCGCCGAGATCGTGCGGGAGGTTTCGGCGCGGCTCGGTTTTCTCGTGGAAGTCGGCCTGGATTATCTCAACCTCGACCGTGAGAGCGGCACGCTGTCCGGCGGCGAATCCCAGCGCATCCGCCTTGCCGCGCAGATCGGCTCGGGACTGGCGGGTGTGCTGTACGTCCTCGACGAACCCAGCATCGGGTTGCACCAACGCGACAACGACCGGCTCATCGCCACGTTGCGCCGCCTGCGCGACCTGGGCAACACCGTGATCGTCGTCGAGCACGACGAGGACACGATCCGCGCTGCCGACCACATCCTCGACATCGGCCCCGGCGCGGGTCCGCGCGGCGGGCGGCTGGTCGCGCAGGGCACGTTGAAGGAAATCATGCGCGTGGAAGCCTCGCCCACCGCGCAATACCTCACCGGCCGTCTGACCATCCCCGTGCCGCGCCGCCGTCATCAGCCATTATTCCCCCCGCCCAAACGCTCGCGCACCGCCGTCCCGCACGGCATTCCCGCCCGCGCAGCGGAAGGCGACGAAGCCTTCGATGGGTCAGGCTGGATCGAGGTGCTCGGCGCGACCGAAAACAATCTGCAAAACGTCAACGCCGCCTTCCCGCTCGGCTGCATGACGTGCGTGACGGGCGTGAGCGGTTCGGGCAAGAGCACGCTCGTGGACGACATCCTGCGTCGCGCACTGGCCCGGCAACTCTACCGCGCGAAGGACGCCCCCGGCAAACACGAGCGCATCGAGGGCACCGAGCAGATCGACCACGCCATCGTCATCGACCAATCGCCCATCGGCCGCAGTCCGCGCTCCAACCCGGCGACGTACACGGGGGCGTTCGGCCCGATCCGCGAAATCTTCTCCCAACTCCCCGCCGCCCGCGTGCGCGGTTACGACGCGGGCCGGTTTTCCTTCAACGTGAAGGGCGGCCGGTGCGAGCATTGCGAGGGCGACGGGGTCATGAAGATCGAGATGCAATTTTTGCCCGACGTGAGCGTGACGTGCGAGGTCTGCGAGGGCAAACGCTACAACCGCGAGACCTTGGAGGTCACCTTCAAGGGCAAGAACATCGCTGATGTGCTGGCGATGACGATTGAGGAGGCGAGCCGGTTCTTCCGCGCCGTCCCCGCCGTGGCTGACCGTCTCACCGCGATGGAGGACGTGGGGCTGGGTTACCTGCGTTTGGGTCAGGGAGCCGACACGCTTTCGGGTGGGGAAGCGCAACGCGTGAAACTGGCGGCGGAGCTGGCGAAAAAATCGACGGGCCGCACGGTATATTTGTTCGACGAACCCACGACCGGGTTGCACTTCGCGGACATCGCCAAATTGCTGGAGGTGCTGTTCAAGTTGCGCGACGCGGGCAATACTCTGATTGTCATCGAGCACAACCTGGAGGTCATCAAGTGCGCGGACTGGATCATCGACCTGGGACCGGAAGGCGGCGCGGGCGGCGGGCAGATCCTCGGCGCGGGCACGCCCGAGCGGATCGCGCAGTTGCCCGGTAGCCACACGGCGAAATATCTGGCGGGGAAGCTATGAGTTTTTCCGAGAAACGTGCACGCGAAACGCTTCACCAGCGGCGACTCTACAACTGTCTTCAAGAGGATTGGCTTGCGCCCGGCCGGCTATGCCGCGCGCCGTTTTCTCTATCTGTCATCCTGACGCGAGTTTTGCGAGCCGAAGGACCTCGCCGCAAGGTACACGCTTGCCTCTCCCCTTTGGCCAGAAAAAAGGACGTTCAAGTGGATCAGGCTGCGGGTGCTAGGCAGGCGAGTACCCGTCGGCGAGGTCCTTCGGCTCGTTGCACTCGCCTCAGGATGACAGAAAAAGAGGAAACGCACACCGATCAGCTGGCCTGCAAAGGATTCCATCTCACGATCCT
>CALMVM010000444.1:0-1760 GCA_937873255.1 uncultured Verrucomicrobiota bacterium
CAAAGAAGGCGTCGGCACGCAAAAAAACGTTGCAACGGGTCAGTGTGCCCTTACGTTCGGCGACGCAACTTTTCCTATGGCGGACCTAGCGAACAAATACAGCGAGAACGTGGGCGGCGAGTTCTATGTCGACGACCAGTGCATCGACTGCGACCTCTGTCGGGAGACGGCTCCGGCCAACTTCACCCGCAACGACGACGGCGGTCATTCGTACGTTTACAAGCAGCCCGAGACCGACGACGAGAAGGGCCTTTGCAAAGAGGCGATGGAAGGCTGCCCGGTCGAGGCTATCGGCTCCGACGGCACGTAGAATGCGGGTGTTCTAGCTGGTCGTCCTTCCGGTGATCCGATGGCGAAGCCGACCTCGAATGCCGAGTTGCGGCGGAAGGTGATCGCGGAATTTCGCGGCTACCGCGAGCCGCGGCCCTTGATGCACCGCGTGCAGGATGTCGCGGCGCTCGTCACCAAGGCGATGGTCGGCCTCGGGCTCGGCGAGCGGGTGCGCGAGGCCGAGGTACTGGCGGCGTGGAAGGAAACGGTGGGCGATTTCATCGCGTCGCACTCGGCCCCGCACCGGTTGAAGGACGGCGTGCTCTACGTGCGTGTGCTCCAGCCCACGGTGCATTACGAGATGGAGCGCATGCGGGGCTCGATCACCGCCAAGCTAAAGGAACGCTTTGGCGCGCGGACCGTGCGCGAGGTGCGTTTCCGGGTGGGATGACCGACGAAATCCACGTCGCCGGCCTCGCACTCAACGTCCGCATCGGCGTGACCGAGCGCGAGCGCGCCGCACCACAAAAGTTGATGGTGTCCTTGACGCTGCGCCCCACCGGTGGGTTTGCCGGGTTGGACGACCAGATCGAGAACGCGCTGAATTATTCCGCCGTTTGCGCGACGGTGCGCGCATTGGTGAACACCGCCGAGCCGCGCCGTCTGATCGAGACGTTTGCCGAGGACATCGCGGCGGCGGTGCTGACGGAGTTCCCTCTTTGCGCGGAGATCAGTGTGGAATTGCGCAAGTTCGTCGTGCCGGATACAGATTACGTGGCCGTCCGCCTGACGCGCCGCCAAACGCCATGAAACTCGCGCCCAAGAAAAAATCCGCCCGTTCCACCCGCAAGCTGCCGGCTCGCCAGCAAATCCCCGCCCGCCGCGAACCCGCCCGCCTGATGATCGCCGCCAGCGGGGAGGACGCCGACATGCTCTACGCGACGCGGTTTTACGTGCCCGATGCATTCATCTACCTTCAGCACGAGGGACGCTCCACCGTGCTGTTGAGCGACCTCGAAGTGGATCGCGGGCGCAAGCAGGCGACCGTGGACGAGGTGCTCAGCCTGACGGAGTTCACCAAGGAGCACAAAAAATCGCTCGGCGGCAAGCCGTCGCTGGCCCGGGTGGCCGCGCATCTTCTGCGCACGCACCGTATCCGCCGCGCCGAGGTGCCGGAGAATTTCCCGCTGAGCATCGCGCAGGCGATGGCGAAGGATGGCGTGACCGTCGCGCCGAAGAAGGGTCAATTCTGGCCCGCGCGCCTGCACAAGACGCCCGAGGAAATCGGCCACCTGCGCAAGGCCCTGCAAATCACCGCCGTCGGCATGGCGCGGGGGATCGAAGTCCTCGCCGCCTCGAAAGCCGTCGGTGGCAGGCAGGCCGCTCCGGGCGCGGAACTGCATTGGGGCGGCAGCGCCCTCACCAGCGAACGCCTGCGGGCGGAGATCGACTCCGCCATCCTACGCGCGGGCGGCCTGCCGGCCAACAGC
>CALMVM010000444.1:1770-5287 GCA_937873255.1 uncultured Verrucomicrobiota bacterium
ACCCACACGAGCGCGGCAGCGGACCGTTGCGCGCGGGCGAACTCATCATCCTCGACCTCTTCCCGCGCGACGCCACGACGGGCTACTACGGCGACATGACGCGCACGGTCGTCAAAGGCCGCGCGACCGACGCCCAGCGTCAGCTCTGGCTGACCGTCCAGGAGGGCCAACGCGCGACCATCGAATCGACCCGCGCCGGGGCCGACGGCAAAGCGATCCACGCGCGCACGAAGAAATTTTTCAAGGACTCCGGCTACCCGACCGAGACGCGCGACGGCCGGCACGTCGGGTTTTTCCACGGCACTGGACACGGGCTCGGGCTGGAAATCCACGAGGCACCGCGCTTCCAGTTCACAAAGAGTCTGGAAACGGGCATGGTCATCACCATCGAGCCGGGTCTGTACTTCCCCGGGTTGGGAGGGGTCCGAATCGAAGATGTCGTGGCTGTGACGGCGAAGGGCTGCGACGTGCTCTCCGACTTCGAGCAGCGCCTGGAGGTATAAGGAATCCTGGCCGCCGCGCCGGGCGAAATCGTGCTACGTTTTGAACGCCCGGCCCTCTCCGCCGGTCCGATGGACGACGAAATGACCGGCACGCGCGCCTTCCCATTGCCCATGGCTGCTGCTATCACCGTGTCCGGAGCGATGGACAAGGCACCTGTGGCCGGCGACGTACACGCCGCGGAAGACACCGACGAAAAGCTCGTCGCCCGGGCCAAGGGCGGCGACGCCGACGCGTTCAGCGCGCTCGTGTCGCGCTACCGCACTCGCCTCTACGGGTTGGTCTACCACATGACCAGCAACAACGAGGACGCCAACGATCTCGTGCAGGAAATCTTCCTGAAAGCCTACCGCTCCATCAAGGGCTTCCAGGGCAATTCGAGCTTCTACACTTGGCTGCACACCATCGGCAAAAACATGACCATCAATTTCCTCAAGAAACGGGGAAAACGGTGGCAGATGAGCCTGGACGACCTGGATTCCAACGTCCAAAATGACAAGGAATTTCTCGAACTGACGGCCAGCAGCGACCCCGTGCGGGAAACCAACCTCTCCGAACTTCAGAGAAGATTGAACGAGTCGATGATGAAGCTGTCAACGGAACACAGGATGGTGGTGACGATGTTCGACATCCAGGGGATGCCGCACGCCGAGATCAGCAAAATCCTGGGGGTGTCGGAGGGGACGGTGCGTTCCCGACTGTTTTACGCCCACCGCCAGTTGCAAAATTACCTCGAAGAATTTCGCAAGTAGCCCTCGCAACCAGTACTTTCCCCTGAATCATTTCCTTCCGCGCTTATGGATAACGAGTTCCAAGACCTGCAACGCCTGCTCCGCCTGAAGCGTTACGAGGCCCCGCCGCCGGGGCATCATGACGATTTCATGTTCGAGTTCCACCGGCGGCAGCGCGAGGAACTGCTGCGTCGTCCGTTGTGGCGGCTGGCGCTCGACCGCCTGGAGGCGGCGCTTCCGACGTTTTCCCCGGCGCGTTATGCCTACACCGCCGCTTGCGCGACCGCGGTGGTAGCGGCGACGTTGGTTTCCGCTCGTATCCTGACCGCTCCCGTCGGCGGCACGACGACGCCCCCCGGGCCGAATCCGGTCGCACAGACACGCGTGCCGATCAACATCTACTCTGCCAAGCCGTCCTCGCTGCGGCTCTCGCCGGACCTGAACTTCGATGAGCCCCGCCGCGTCACGACTTCGGCGGCCGGCAACCGCACCCGCTACGTGCTCGACGCGTCGCCGATCCAGCCCGTCGTTTATGAGCAGCGGTCCGATTTCTGAACCGGCCCGGTCCGGTCCCCGCTCGCGTCTGCTCGCACTTTCCTGGGTCTGCCTCGCGTCCCTCGGAACCGCGCGCGGGCAGCAGTTGCCCGCGCCCCCGGCCGAGCCTCAGGGGCCGGTGTCGGTCGCGCAGCAGAAGGCCGTCTTCAAGGCGATTGAAGACGAGGTGTCCGATATTTTCGGCAAGTGCAAGGGGGCGGTTGTGCGCATTGAGGCCACCGACCCGCTCGAACGTCGCGGCGGCACCGGATTTTTCATCGATCCGAGCGGGACGATTTACACGAGCTACACCGTCGGCGGACGCTCGTGGACTCTGACCGTCGAGTATGCGGATAAAAAATATCCCGCGCGCACCCTACTGGCCGATCCGCGCAGCGGCGTGATGATCCTCAAGATCGACGTCGGGGGGCAGACGCCGTTCCTGCCGCTGGGGCGTTCGGACGATTTACGGGTTTATTCCCCGGTGGTAGCCATCGGCTACCCGATGGACGCGCCTGCCGCGCCGACGTTCGGCCTGGTGGCCGGGTTCGACCAGAAATGTCCCGGCGGCTACCTGCCGACCACGCACGTCCGCGCGAATATGCCGGTGCGCCCCGGTCAGGCCGGCGCGCCGTTGCTCAACGAGCGTGGGGAGGTCGTGGGTATTCTCGCGTACCATCTCGACTTCGGGGCGGTGTGCCTCGCGCTGCCGATCCAGGCGGCGGAAAAGGTGCGCGCGGACTACGTGCGTTTCGGCCGGGTGAGTCCGGGGTGGGTTGGCATGACCGCAGTGCCCTCGGACGGCAACGTGGAGCATGATCCGGTGAAGGTCGTCGGCCTCGTGCCCGGCGCACCGGCGGCGGCGGCCGGGTTGCAGGAAGGCGATGTCATCACGAAGTTCGGGCGCACGCCGATTCACCACATGACGGATCTGTGGGACGCCGCGTTTTTCCTGACGGAGTTCGAAAAAGTGCCGATCACGGTCATGCGCGGCGACCGGGAGGTCGCGCTCGAACTGCGCACCGCGCAAGCTCCCGGCTCCGGACCGCTACCCGAACGGCCGCCGCCAGGACTGCCTAATAACGACATCGAAAACGGCGGCACGCGGCTGGCGTTGCCGACCGCTCCGGTCAGCGCGGACCAGTTGCGCGGGGATCGTTGACGCATGCCCCCGGCTTGACACCCTTTCGAGAACGCGATAAGGCACGCCGCATCGCCGAAGTTGCGCTGGACGTTTGACGCGCCGGGCAGCACCCGATAATCTCCGCTCTCAAACACCTCTATGATACCCACCAGCCGAGTCGCCCAAGCCGTCGAGATCACCGGGACCATGAAATTCAAGGGCGAGTTGCTCTTTGAAGGCCGATTCAACGGCGAAAGCATCGAGGGCGACGACTTGGTCATCGGTGAGCACGCCGAAATCCGCGCGGCGACGGTGAAGGTCATCAATTTCACCAGCGCCGGCCTTGTCGAGGGCAACGTGGAAGTCGCCGAACGCGCCGCGCTCAAGGGCACCGCCCTCATCCAGGGGAACCTGAGCACGTTCCGTCTCGCCATGGACGACGGCGCTTCGTTCTCGGGCGGGTTGTCCGTCCACAAGCCGCCGACCGCCGCCTGAGCGCCGGGCGACTTGCGCGGAAGTTCGTTCTACCAGCCGACGGCGCGTTTCCATGTCTCGGCGACCTCGCGGTCGCCGTTGACGATGTGATAGCGGTCAAAGGCCGCGGCCGTCAGGCAGGCGTGGTTTGGTA
>CALMVM010000444.1:5297-11338 GCA_937873255.1 uncultured Verrucomicrobiota bacterium
ATCTGCATCGTCCGGCGCGGCGATCAGGCCGTGTTCTTGGTGAACGTCGGCGACGAATAATTCCGCGCTTGGCAGGACCCCGCCGCCGGCCGCACGGACGAGGCCGTAACCGACGTTCGCGCGGAATTCCGAGGCGCTGCGGTCTTTGGACAGCGCCAAGGCTCCGGCGTCGATCAAAATCCGGCGGCTGCGGCGGTTGTGGCCGATCACCGTGGCAAGCACCGACAGAGCGATGTCTGCTTCCGTGCAGACGTCGAGTGCCATCTGTTGCAGATCGAAGAAGGTGTACACGCCGGGCCGGATTTCGGTGACGCCCTCCAAACTGACACCGAGCACGACGGTTGGAGTCGAGCCGACGCTCACCGTATCGCACGGAAATCCCGCCTCACGCAATCGACCCGCCGCCAGCACCGCTTCCGCGCGTTCCTCTTCCGCGATCCGGCAAATCTCGGCTACGCTGCCGGCATGGTAACTGTGCCCGGCGTGGGTTAAGACGCCTCCGAGGTGCAAAGCTTCGGACGCGGCGACCGCACGGGCCAACGGGAGTAGTTCCGGTCCGTCCGGCGCAACCCCGCCGCGTCCCCCGCCGGTGTCGAGTTCCACGAGGACGGTGAACCGTGCGCCGTTCGCAACTGAGATGGTGTCGATGGCCTCGATCAAGTCCGGGTGATCCGAAATGAGCGTGATCTTCGCGCCGGTCTCCCGCGCGATGGCTGCCAAGGCGGGGATTTTGTCTGGCACGATGCCGACCGCGTACGTCAAATCGAGCCAGCCGCGCGACGCAAAATATGCCGCTTCGGCGACCGTCGAGACCGTGATGCCGCCGAAATGCCCGCGCGTGGCGATGCTCGCGACCTCAGCGGATTTGGCCGTTTTAAGATGCGGGCGCAACCGGACGTTCCGGCTATGCGCATGGTCACACATCCGCGTGCAGTTGCGTTCGAGAACGCCACGATCAAGCAGGAGGGCGGGGGTGCGCGGAGTTTCCACCTAGATGGAAAATTCGTCAGGCCGGGTCGGGCCACGCGCACCCCTGCCGACGGCCGGAGATAGCCGATCCTTCAGGCCTTCGCCTTGCTGGGTCTCCGCGTGGCCGCCGCTTTCTTGGCCGACGCGGCGCGCGCGGTTGCGGGACGTTTCGCGGAAGCCGCGCCTCCTTTTTTTCCGCCGGTTTTCGAGGGGGCCTCGTTCGTGGGCTTGCCCCGGCCCGAACCGCTCTTTTTCCCGCCGCCGGAAATCTTGTTGACCGTCGCCCAGGCGCGGCTTTCGGCCTCAGCCTCGGGGACACCGCGTTTTTCGTAGCCTTCCTCGATGTGGTCGGCCTGCCGTTTTTGTTTGTCGGTGTAAGCGGATTTATCGCCTCTGGGCATGGGATGGTCCTCCGGGTTCGGGTGGATGGTTGGTCGAACAAAAAATGTTTCGTCGCCCGGGGGTGTCCGAGGTCGTAGCGAAAACGATTTTTCGCGCCGAAATCACCCGACCTATACCCACGCGGGGGGGCACCCCGCGCGTGCTGGTCTGAAAGGTGCTTTTCATTCCGGTTCAGTCGGAAACCCGCTCGCCTGCGGAACCTCGGCTCCCTTATGCCCGCGTCTCTGCCTCATGACGAACCCACCCGCCTCGCCGCCCTGCGCAGTTGCGGCGTGCTGGACACGCCGGCCGAACCGTTCTTCGACGACCTGACCCGGCAGGCGGCGGCGTCCTGCGGCGTGCCGGTGGCGTTCATCGGGCTGATGGACGACCGCCGCAACTGGCTCAAGAGCCGGGTGGGGCTCGACATCGACCAGGTGCCGCGCGAACAGACCTTTTGTTCCTACGCCCTGCTCCGACCCGAACGACCGCTGATCGTCCCGGACGCGTCGCAGGACGAACGCTTCGCGGACAATCCGCTTGTCACCAGGCCGCCTTATTTCCGCGCCTACGCGGGTGTGCCGTTGCGTTCTCCCGAGGGACACGCGCTGGGCACGCTTTGCGTGATGGACACCGTGCCGCGCCGGTTTTCCTCCTCGCAGGTAGATAAACTCGACGCGCTGGCGCGGCAGGCATCCTTTGAACTGGCGTTGCGCCGACGCGTGCCCGCCGGCCGCCGGCTGAGCGTGGGCTTCGCACTCCTGCTGGCGTTGTTCGTGGGGGTGATCGCCCTGGCCGGCTGGCAGGATCGCCGCGCTTTGTCGAACGATTTCTGGGTGGATCACACCGTGCGGGTCATCCAGGATGTGGAACGGGTGATCCTGCGCGTGCAGGCCGCCGAAAGCGCCCAGCGGGGATACAGCTCCACGGGCCAGGAGGCCTTCCTGCCGCCCTGCCAGGCCGCCGGCGAAATGCTCCCGCGTCAGTTGAACGACCTGCGCACGCTGGTGTCCGATAATCCGCTGCAGATCCAGCGTGCCGAACGTCTCGCCGAAGCCGTTCGGGCCAAGCTGCAAGTCACGCAGGAACGTATCGATCAGCGCCGCCGCCTGGGCATCGCGGCGCTTGAACCGCAGTACATGAACGGGAAGGGGCGTCAGGCGATGGACGCCGTCTACGCGCTCGGCGACGAGATGATCGCCGTCGAAAATCGCCTCCTGCGCGAACGCACGGCGGCGCGCGACGCCAGCCAGCGCACCAAGGAAATCGCGCTCGGCACCGTCGGTCTGCTCTGTCTCGGGTTGCTCATCGGAGGATACGTCCTCATCCGCCGCGAACTGCGCCGCCGCCACGCGCTCGGCGGCGCGCTGGCGCTCGCCAATTCCGGCCTGTCCACCGAGGTCGCCGAACGCCGCCGCGCGCAGGAACGGATCGGCGTCCAGCACGCCGTCGCCAGGGTGTCCGCCGAGAGCCTTTCGATGGCGGAGGCCGCGCCGCGCTTCCTGGAAGCGATCTGCACGCATCTGGACTGGCAGTTGGGCGAACTCTGGACCGAAGACCCCGCCGCCGGCGTTTTGCGGTTGTCCGAAGGTTGGCGTCAGGCGGCGGACGTGTTCGCGGCGGCGCGTCAGGAGCATTTCCGCGCCGGCAGCGAAACCCGGCAATTCGCGCCCGGGGCGGGTTTGCCGGGCCGCGTCTGGCAAACCGGCGAGCCGTGCTGGGTGGAAGACCTGTCGGCAGACGAAACCTTCCAGCGCGGCGAACTCGCGCGCGAGGCCGGTCTGCGGAGTGCCTTCGCGCTTTCCCTTCCCGACGGGACGGGGGAGCGGACCGGCCGGGTGCTGGTGTTCTTCAGCGCCGACGCCGCGCCGCCGGACCCCGAACTCGTCGCCACGATGAAAACGCTGGTCAGCCTGATCGGTCAATTCGGCGAACGCTGCCGCACGCAGGCCGACCTGCAAGCCGTTCAGGCGCGGTTGACGGCGTTTCTCCAGCACACGCCGACGGCGATGCTCATCAAGGACGACGCCCTGCGCGTGGTGCTCGCCAACCGCGTGACGGAAGAGCTGTTCGGCGTCGAGGGCACCGGCCTCCTCAATAAAACGAATGACGAGTGGCTCCCGCCCGAGGCCGCCGCTGCCATCACGGCCGATGACCGGCGCGTCCTGGCCGAAAACCGCACGGTCGAGATCACCGAGACCGTGCCGACGCGCGACGGCGCAATGCGGGACTGGCTGACCTTCAAATTTCCGATCCAGCAGCCCGACGGCAAACGCTGGCTGGGCGTCGTCGCCCTCGATATCACCGAACGCAAGCGCGCCGAGGCCGAACTCGTCCGCGCCCGTCGGATCGCCGAGGAGGCGACGCGCGCTCGCGGGCAATTCCTGGCGAACATGAGCCACGAAATCCGCACGCCGATGAACGGGGTCATCGGGATGAGCGGGCTGTTGCTGGACACGGCGCTGGATTCGCAACAGCGCGGCTTCACCGAGGCGATCCGCGAGAGCGCGCACTCGCTGTTGACGCTCATCAACGACATCCTCGATTTCTCCAAGATCGAAGCCGGCAAGCTGGTGCTCGAAAAGATGGATTTCGACCTTCAGGACGTGGTCGAGAGCACGCTGGAAATCCTTGCTGGCGGCGCGCAGGCGAAGGGGATCGAGCTGCTCGGCGGCGTCGATCCCGGCGTGGAAACCCGTTTGCACGGCGACCCGGGTCGGCTGCGGCAGGTGCTGACGAACCTGGTCGGCAACGGGATCAAATTCACGCGCCGGGGCGAGGTCGCGCTGCGGGTGCGTCCCGACGGGGCACAGACGCCGGACGTGGCGCGTTTGCGGTTCGAGGTGATCGACAGCGGGATCGGCATTTCCAAGGAGGCGCGGGCGCGGCTTTTCCAGGCGTTCGAGCAGGCGGACAGTTCGACGACGCGCAAGTACGGCGGCACGGGCCTGGGGTTGGCGATCTGCCGTCAATTGGTCGAGCAGATGGGCGGCCGGATCGGCGTGGAAAGCGAGTTGGGGGAGGGGACGACATTCTGGTTCACGGTGCCCTTGCCGAAACAGCCCGGCGTGCCGCCGCCAGCCATGCCATCGCTGCCCGTGGCGACCCGCGTGCTCGTCGTGGACGACAACGAGCTGAGCCGGCAATTTCTCCACCGGCAGGTCGCGGCGTTGAAGGTCGGCAACGGCACCGCGCGCAACGCCGAGGAAGCGCTGGCGCTCCTGCACCAGGCCGCCGCGGAAAACCGGCCGTACACGGCGGCGGTCGTCGATTTGCAGATGCCCGACGTGGATGGGTTGGCGCTGGCGCGCGCCATCAAGGCGGAGTCCGACATCGCCTCGACGCGGCTCGTGCTGCTGACGCCCTTCGGCAAAACCCCAGCGTCGGAGGAGCTGACCCGCGCGGGGGTCGAGTCGTGCCGTTTCAAGCCCGTGCGGCAGACCCTGCTGCTGAATTCGCTGGTGGACGCCATCGCCCCGCGCGCGGCGTCGCGCAAAGCGGAGGCGGCGCAACCGGAGTTCCGTGCGCCGAGGCGTGAGGGCATTCGGGTCCTGGTGGCCGAGGACAACGCCGTCAACCAGCGCGTGGCGCTCGGGCAGTTGCACAAACTCGGGTATGCCGCCGACGCTGTGGGCAACGGGCTGGAAGCGTTGGAGGCGCTGGAACGGATTCCCTACGACGTGGTGCTGATGGATTGCCAGATGCCGGAGATGGACGGCTACGAGGCGACCCGCTGCATCCGCGAACGGGAGGGCAGCGCGCGGCACACGTGGGTAGTCGCGATGACGGCCAACGCGATGCAGGGCGACCGCGAGAAGTGTCTGGAAGCCGGGATGGACGATTACCTGAGCAAGCCGGTCAAGGTCGCGGCCTTGCAGGAAGCGTTGGCGAAAGGGTCCGAGCGGGCAGCGGTAGGTTGAGTCGCGCCAGCGGGGTCAAAAGCAGCTTGCGAACTGGTCGACCGGCCGCTGGCGCAACCTGTTCCAGAAAAATGTGGGCTTCCTCATCCGGATTCGTAGTATCGGCAACCGTTCCACATCCGCCGACTTCCCTGACCGGCGAATTTTCTTCCGCCCGAGATGCCTCCGCCGAAATCCGATGTTCCTGCTTTCGGGCTGCGCCACTCGAAAGGGCCGCCTGCCAGCGCGTTCTCGCCCTTCGCCCACGCGCTGATCCTCGCCGGGGCGACGGCGGGCGTTTTCCTCGCGGGCAAACCGCAGCAGGGCGCGATGGGCATCTTCCTGTTGTGCGCGGGGGCGGCGATGCTCGTTTGTCCGCCGCAGATTAAAGTCGGCTGGCGGTTGTGGGTCGTCGCGGCTGCCCTGGTCGGCTGCGCCGTGCTGGCCCTCCTGCCGGCGAATCTGCTGACGCGACCCGCGTGGCGGCAGACGCTCGATGCCACGCCGCAGATCGTTTTGCCCGCGACGATCAGTGTCACCCCGGCGTTGACGACATTCTGGCTCACGGTGTTGGCGGTCTCGCTTTTTGTCGGCCTGTTCCTGCTCGCGCACCCGATCCGGTCCCGGTGGTTGATCATCCTATCCCTGGCGGCGGGGGTCGTGGCGGCGGTCTACGCCGGCCTGTCCATCTACGCGAAGGAAAGCGGCTGGCGCTACCCGTTCGCCGCCGAAGTCGATTTCGGTTTTTTCCCCAACCACAACCACACGGCCTCGCTGCTTTTCGTGGGCAGT
>CALMVM010000444.1:11348-13971 GCA_937873255.1 uncultured Verrucomicrobiota bacterium
TCTGCTGGCGCTCGGCAGTCTGGGAGTGCTTTTGCGCGAGGGCCGCTGGCTGCTCAGTTTGGTGGCGGGAGCGAGCCTGGTAACCTGTGCGACGGGGCTGGCGTTTTATTCGTCGTCGCGCGGCGGGATTTTGTTCGTGCTGGTGGGAATCTGCCTGTGGTTCGCGGGACTCGGCCGCCGGAGCTACGATACGCGGCTCGTCGTGTCGTTTGTGGCCCTGCTCGCGGCGGGCGCGTTGTTGTTCGTCCTCTCCGGCGGAACGGCGCGCGACCGCCTGCTGGGAAAATCCGCGCCGGCCGTGGTCGCACCGCCGCGCCCGGGGGACGCCCCGGCGGCCGATGACCGCGCGCAAAATCCCTCGGAGGACTTCCGGCTGAAGATCTTCCGCGACGCGTTCGACCTCGTGCGGGATTACCCGCTCACCGGCGCGGGCCTGGGAAATTTCGCGCTCGTTTTCCCACAGTACCGACACGCCTCGCTGGACGAGGTCCGGGTGCTCCACCCCGAGAGCGATTGGCTGATGCTCGCCGCCGAGGCCGGAGTGCCGGCGGTGGTTTGTCTGCTGGCGCTCCTCGGACTCGCGTTGCGCCGCCTCAAGGGCGAGACCGGGCATCCGTATTGGCCGTTGCGGTGGGGGTGCCTCGTGGCGGTCGGGGCAGCGGTGCTGCACGGTGTGGTCGATGTACCGTTGCACCGCGTGCAACTCGGCTGGTGGGTGCTCGCGGTGGGCGGTCTGGCGCTGCAAAGCTTCCAGTTCGGCAAAATCGGACGCTCGCGCTTGCAACACGCGTTGTTCGTCGTGGCCGGGGCAGGGGCGCTGGTTCTGGGAGGGATGATGGTCCGGGCGGAGTGGTTCGGCGGCAAGCCGCTGCCGCCGTTCGTGGTCGGCGAAGCGCAAAAGGAGGTGGCCGCCCGGTTAACCCGCCACGACCTCGAGGGGGCGACGGATCTCGCGCGAGAGACGGTCAATGCCCATCCGATGAACCCATCTCTGTATCTCCAGCTCGGCGCGCTGCTCTTGCAGTCCCAGGACACCGACGCGGAGGTTGACGCGCTGTTCAAGGTACAACGCCTGCTCGACCCGAACTGGCCGGCCATCCCTCTGCGACAGGGCGAGGTCTGGATGTCCATCAACGCCGACCGGACCGTTGCGCTCTGGCTGGACGCGCTCGCGCGTCGCCGGCGCATCGACCACGCGACCGGCCGCGCGCAGGACGATTCGCTGAGCTATTACTCGGAAATTCTCGGACGCGCCGCCCCCTTCCCGGAAGTTTGGCGCAAGCTCATCGGCGAGGCCACCCACAGCCCAGCCTACGCTTTTGCCTGGCTGGACAATGCCGGCCCGCAGATCGATCCGGCGGATTGGGAGACTCTGGCAAAATCAACCGACCTGCTGAACCGGTTTTCCGAACCGCAACGCCAACGATTTCTGCTGCTCTGGCACGGCAAGGGCGACCGTGCGGCGCTCGGGCGTTTCATGGCCGAACATCCCGATTGGAGAACGGCATCCTGGCCGGTCCATCTGCGGCAGTTGACAGAAGCGGGTCAATTCGAGACGGCCGCGCGCGAGGCGGCGGATCGGTACAAGGTTTCGCTGGAACTCCCCGCGTCGGACCCGTCCGCCGCGTTGGCTGCCCCGACGGACGAAAGCGACCCCGCGCGGGCGTTCGCGCAGGATTGGAAGGACGGCAACACCATCGGAGCCCGCCGGGTTTTGGCGGAAGCCGACACGAACGCCGCCGTGTCCAAGACCGCCGAATTTTACCGTCTCAAAGCCGCGCTCGCCGTCCACGACGCGAAATGGCCGGAAGCGTGGGCCAGTCTGCGACAGGCAATCAGCACGGAGCATCCCGACGTGAATTTTTGAGTCGCTCGCGTGCCGGCTTCGTCTCGCGGCTTCGAGCCGGTTCCCTCAGGAAAACTCGCACGGCTGTTGCAGCGCCGCCGCTAGCCGTTGCAGATAGTCGACGCGCGGGATGTCCACCGCACCGAAGGTCTTCAGGTGCGGCGTCGTCCACTGGATGTCGAGCAGTGTGTAGCCGCGCAGCCGCATCCACTCGACCAGCCGCACGAGCGCGACCTTCGACGCGTCCGTCACCGTGTGAAACATCGACTCCCCGAAAAACGCCCCGCCCAACGCGACGCCGTACAACCCGCCGACGAGTTCCTTGCCCTGCCAGCACTCGACGCTGTGCGCGTAGCCGAGCAGATGCAGGTCGCGGTAGGAGCGGATGATCTCCTCGCTGATCCACGTCTCGGCCCTGCGGGCGCACGCGCGCATGACGGCCTCGAACGCCGTGTTTAGACGAATCTCGAACGGGTTCTTCTTCAAAACCCGCTTGAGGCCGTGCGGCATGTGGAATCCATCGGCTTCCAGTGGGATGATCCCGCGCGGGTCGGGGGAAAACCAACCGATCTCCCCGTCTTCGAGCGCCATCGGGAACAACCCACGCCGATAACCCTCCAGCAGGAGGGGCGCGGACAAATTGATGGAGCGATGGCGGGACAAGGGAACGCCGGTGGTCTGGCCGGGGAAAATACCTCAACAGGGGCCACTAGCGCACCCCGGCGCGCTCGTGCTGCCCGCAATTAAGCAGGATCAGGACCCGCGCCTTCGACGACT
>CALMVM010000444.1:13981-14798 GCA_937873255.1 uncultured Verrucomicrobiota bacterium
ATCCAGCGCAACGTCGGGGATCGCCTCGCCGCGTTGACGGCGGATAAATTCCTCGGCGAGTTGTTTGTAAGCCTTCGCGGCCGTCCCGTTGCCTTCGTATTCCAGGATCGTCTTGCCGAAGCTCGGAGCCTCCGCGAGCCGCACGGAGCGGGGGATCATCGTCTGATAGGTCGTCCCCTGAAAATGGTTTCTGACCTCGCCGACGACCTGTTTGCCCAGGGTCGTGCGCGAATCGTACATCGTCATGACGATGCCGCCGATGTTCAGGTTCGGGTTGGCGACCTCGCGGATTTGTCCGACGAGACCGACGATTTTGGAGAGTCCCTCCAGCGCGAAATATTCGCATTGGATCGGCACGAGCAACTCGTCGGCGGCGGCGAGGGCGTTGGTCATGAGGATGCCCAGCGACGGCGGACAATCCATCACCACGAAGTCGAACGGCGCGTCCTCGATGAGAGGCTTCATGACCTCCCGCAGCCGCGTGAGGTGATTGTCCAGGCGCGCCACCTCCACCTCGGCCCCCGCCAGATCGAGGTCGGCCGGGATGATGAACAAATTGTCCAGCCGCGTCGGCAACACCTGGTCGATGATGTCCGCCTCGCCGACCAGCGCCCGGTAGAGGCTCAGGTCTTCGATGGGCTCGAAACCGAGCGCGCTCGTGGCGTTGGCCTGCGGGTCGAGGTCGATCAGGAGCACACGCCAGCCGAGCGTGGCAAGACACGCCGACAGGTTGACCGCCGTGGTGGTTTTACCCACCCCGCCCTTTTGATTGGCGATGGCGATCAGTTTCATGTGCATGCGTTGGCGTTGCCGGGAC
>CALMVM010000445.1 GCA_937873255.1 uncultured Verrucomicrobiota bacterium
ACGACGACCGCATCCGGCTCTACACCCACCTCGGCACGGGCAACTACAACGCTACCACGGCGCGTTTCTACACCGACCTGAGCCTCTTGACGACCGCCCCGGGATTGACCAGCGAGGTCGCCATCGTCTTCAACAACCTGACGG
This sequence comes from uncultured Verrucomicrobiota bacterium, assembly GCA_937873255.1. Classification (GTDB taxonomy): domain Bacteria; phylum Verrucomicrobiota; class Verrucomicrobiia; order Chthoniobacterales; family SZAS-18; genus CAHJWO01. The sequence continues at coordinate 145 of CALMVM010000445.1, forward strand.
GCCTGAGCGAATACGTCGGCGGCAAGAAACTGCTCGTCGCGCCCTTCGAGTTGCGCGAACGCTTCGTGGAACTCATCGCCCGCGAGCGCGACCTCGCCCGCAACGGTCAGGAGGGGCGCATCATCGTCAAACTCAACTCGCTGGTGGACGAGGAAATCATCGTCGCGCTCTACGAGGCCGCCGCCGCCGGGGTGAAGATCGACCTGATCGTGCGCGGCATGTGCTGCCTGAGGCCGGGGCTGCCCGGCGTCAGCGAGAATATTCGCGTGCTCAGCATCGTCGGCCGGTTCCTCGAACACAGCCGCATCTATTATTTCGGCAACGGCGGCAAGGGGCAGGTCTACCTCGGCAGCGCGGACTGGATGCAGCGCAATTTCGACCGTCGCGTGGAGGTCGTCTTCCCCGTGGAGGACGAGATGCTCAAGAGCCGCGTGACCGACGAGATCCTGCCGGCGTTTTTGACCGACAATGTCAAGGCCCGCGTGCTGCGCTCCGACGGCACATACGAGCGGCGTCACCCGGCCGAGGGTGAGGGAACGCACCAGGCGCAGCTGACCTTCCGCCAACTCGCGCGCAAGGCGCAAACCGCGACCGTCGCCCCCGCCGCGCCGCCGCCCGCCAACGCCGGATGAACGGCACGGATCCGGAACATCCCTTGCGCGTGGCGATGCTCGCGCCCATCGCGTGGAGCGTGCCTCCGCGCGGCTACGGACCGTGGGAACTCGTCACGTCCTTACTCACCGAAGGGTTGGTGCGTCGCGGCGTGGACGTGACGCTCTTTGCCACGGCGGATTCGCAGACGGCGGCGCGGCTCGTCGGCGTGGCGGCGGGTTCGTACAACGAGACGCCCGGCATGGACGCGAAGGTGTGGGAGTGCCTGCACATCGCGGAGGTGTTCGAACGGGCGCGGGCGGGGGAATTCGATTTGATCCACAACCAGTTCGATTTCCTGCCGCTGAGCTACAGCTGGCTGGTCGACGTGCCTCTCGTGACGACGATCCACGGGTTTTCGTCCGAGCGAATCGTACCGGTGTACGAGAAATACAACGACGCGCGCAACCATTTCGTGGCTATCAGCGAGGCGGACCGGCATCCGAAGTTGCGCTACGCGGCGACGATCCACCACGGCATCCCGCTGGAACAATTCCCGCCGCGTTTCGACCCCGTGCGGGAAGACGAGCGATACCTGCTATTTTTCGGGCGTATTCACCCGGACAAGGGTGTGTCGGAAGCGATGGACCTCGCGGAGGCGTGCGGCCGGCGTTTGAAGTTGGCGGGCATCATCCAGGACCGGGAATACCATGAACAGCACATCGCGCCACGGCTGGACGGCGAGCGCATGCAATACCTCGGCCCGGTCGCGCGCGAGGACCGGCCGGCGCTGCTCGGCGGCGCGGACGCGCTCTTGCACCTGATCAATTTTAACGAACCCTTCGGCCTGAGCGTGGTCGAGGCGATGGCGTGCGGCACGCCGGTCGTCGCCCGGCCGCGCGGCTCGATGCCGGAGATTATCCGACCCGGCGTCAACGGCTTCCTGCCGGCCACGGCGGCGGACGACGCGGCGGCACTTTCCGCGGCGGATACGCTCGACCGCCGCCGGGTGCGCGAATCGGTGGAAGCCCGCTTCGGCGTCGAACGCATGGTGGACGAGTACCTCGCACTCTACCGCCGTGTCGTCTCCGGGACGGGCCGATGACCCTCCGCGTTTGCGGCGGGGGTCGTTTTGCAGGATATTGCTCTTCCCCGATATGCCGAAAAATCCCCGCGCGATCCGTCTCCAGCGTTTGCAAGGCCAACTCGGCGACGTGGCCTACGAACTCACCAAGGTCCACTTCGCGGCCTTCCGCCCGCCGACCGGCTGGACGCCCGCCGTCAATGCCTACCAGTGCGAGCATTGCATCCGCATCTGCGTCGATCTGGCCGGGGTGAGCCGCTCGGACATCCACCTGGAACTCGGCCCCGGTCTGCTGACCATCAGTGGCCAGCGCGAACTCCCCGAGCCCGAGGATCAGGACCACCGCATGCAGGTGCTCGCCATGGAGATCGACCACGGCTACTTCGAGCGGCAGATCAAGCTGCCCTCCACCGTGGACCGCGCGCGGGTCAAGGCCGAGCAAAAAAACGGCATGCTCTGGGTTCACCTGCCCTTGCAGCACCATTGAATTTTTTCCGCACCGAACTTCATGACCACCAAATCCAACGAGGATCGCCCCGACGACGTCGAGGAAGCGCCCGCGCCGCCGCAGCCGGTCTCGCCGCCGGTCATCGCCATGGCGAACCGCGCCGACGGTCCCGACCAACCGCAGATCCCCGACACGCTCGCCATGCTGCCGATTCGCGGCGTGGTCGTATTCCCGGGGACGGTCGTGCCCCTGACCATCGGCCGGCCCGCCGCGATCAAGCTCGTCGATGAGACCATGCCGCAGCAAAAGGTCATCGGCCTCGTGACCCAGCGCCACGAGGATCAGGACAAGCCGGGCCCAGACGATCTGTTCAAGGTCGGCATCGCCTGCCAGGTGTTGAAGCTCATGCGCCAGCCCGACGGCACGGTGGTCCTGCTCGTGCAGGCGCTCCGGCGCGTCACGATCAAGAACTACGTGCAGACCGACCCGTTCCTGCGCGCGGAGGTCGAAATCCTGCCGTCCGTGCATCCGCCCGCCGACGACAAAGAGGCCGAGGCGGCGTTCAACAACCTGCGCGAGTCGGCCAGCAACCTGCTCGAACTTTCTCCCGAAATCCCCGACCAGGCCCGCGTCGTCCTCGCCAACATCGAAGACCCCGGCCACTTGACCGACCTGCTCGCCGGCAACCTCGGCCTCGACGTGGCGCACAAGCAGGCGCTGCTCGAAGAGACCGATGTCATCAAGCGCATGCGCCTCGTGCAGGAGGCCGTGTCGCGCCAGACGGAAATCGCCGAGCTGCAACAGAAGTTGCGCAAGGACGTGGAAAGCCAGTTTTCCACCGGCCAGCGCCGTGCGTACCTGCGCGAACAGATCCGCGCCATCCAGCGCGAACTCGGCGAGGAGGAGCCCGGCTCGGAAGATCAGGTCGAGCAACTCCGCACGCGCTTGCAGGAAGCCGGCGCGCCGGAAAACGTCATGGAGACGGCGAACAAGGAACTCAAGCGCCTCGTTCACATCCCCAACGCGAGCCCGGAATACAGCGTCATCGTTTCCTACATCGAGATGCTCGCCGATCTGCCGTGGAACAAGCTCAGCGACGACAACACCGACCTCGCCCACGCGCAGGAAGTGCTCGACCGGGACCATTTCGGGTTGGCGAAGATCAAGCGCCGGCTCATCGAATACCTCGCGGTCAGAAAACTCAACCCCACCGGACGCGGACCGATCATCTGCTTCCTGGGCCCGCCCGGGGTTGGTAAGACGAGCCTGGGTCAGTCCATCGCGGACGCGCTCGGACGGAAGTTCGCGCGCATCTCGCTCGGCGGCGTGCGCGACGAGGCCGAGATCCGCGGGCATCGGCGCACGTACATCGGCTCGATGCCGGGACGCATCATCCAGGAGTTGCGCCGCCTCGGCACGCGCAACCCCGTGCTCATGCTCGACGAGATCGACAAGCTCGGCGCGGACATGCGCGGCGATCCCGCCAGCGCGCTCTTGGAACTCCTCGACCCGCGCCAGAACGACAAGTTCACGGACCGCTACCTCGATGTGCCTTTCGACATGGGCCAGGTCATTTTCATTGCCACGAGCAACTACATCGAAGGCATCCCCGTGCCGTTGCGCGACCGCATGGAGATCATCAGTCTTCCCGGTTACACCGAGAGCGAGAAACTCCACATCGCCAGGAATTACCTCGTCGGCCGCGCGTTGGAGGATAACGGCCTCAAGCCCGAGCAGTGCCGGTTCGAGGACGCGGCGCTCGCAACGATCATCGAGGAATACACCCATGAGGCAGGCGTGCGTGATCTGGAACGTCGCATCGGTGGCGTGTGTCGCTCGGTGGCAGCGGAAGTGGCGCGCGGCGTGGACGGCGAACATTCCGTGACGATCACGCCCGATTTCGCGCGCGGCGTGCTCGGCGCGAGCGACCGCAAGGTGCGCGAGGAACACCTCAAGATCAGCGCGCCCGGCGTCGTGACCGGTCTGGCCTACACGCCCGGCGGCGGCGAGATTCTCTTTATCGAAGCGACGAAATATCCCGGGCGCGGCGGCGTCATGCTCACCGGTCAAATCGGCGACGTGATGAAGGAGTCCATGCAAGCCGCGTTGAGCCTCGTCAAGAGCCGCGCGGAATCGCTCGGCATCAAGCCGGTCGAGTTCACGGAGAACGACATTCACGTCCACGTTCCGAGCGGGGCGATCCCGAAAGATGGCCCGAGCGCGGGTTGCGCGATGTTCACGGCATTGGCGTCGCTGTTCGCGGACCGCAAGGTGCGCAGCGACGTGGCGATGACCGGCGAGATCACCCTGCGCGGGCTGGTGTTGCCCATCGGTGGGTTGAAGGAGAAAAGCCTCGCCGCCCTGCGCGCCGGCGTCTTGGAAGTGATCGTGCCGAAGATGAACGAAAAGGACATCGCCGACGTGCCCGCCGAGGCGAAGGAAAAACTGAAATTCACCCTGGCCGAGACGGTAGACGACGTGTTGGCGGCAGCCTTGGAAAAAGATTCGGAGTTATCCCACGCCGGGGGTCGTCAAATCGGCTTTACGCCGTCAACCTGATGGCAGATAACGGTTTCCGCCCCAGGCGGCAGTAATTTATGTCCGACCCATCTCCCGACGTTCCTCTGACGAGTGCGCCGGAGGATGGTCAGGCGTTCGGGCACTTCGTCGTACCGCGCCGCGCGGACGGCAGTCTGTGGAAGCTCGGCGAGGGCAACATGGGGGTCACCTACCGCGCGTTCGACAAGAACCTGCGGGTAGAAGTGGCTCTGAAGGTCATCACGGCCGCGCGTGTCAACGACGAGGAGGCGCGGCGGCGTTTCCAGCGCGAGGCGCGCGCCGCTGCCCGGATTCGCCACCCCAACGTTGCCCGCGTGCTCCATCTCGGCGAGGAAGGGGGCGAATTCTTCTATGCAATGGAGTTCGTGCCGGGTCACAGCCTGGACGCGCTGCTCAAGGAGTTTGCCGGGCCGTTGCCGCCGGTCATCGCCGTGGCGTTCGCCGCGCAGGTGGCTGCTGCGCTCAACTTCGCGCACCGCCAGGAAGTGGTTCACCGCGATCTCAAGCCGGCCAACCTGATGATTCTGGAAGCTGGTCATCTCGATCAGGAAGACGCTCGCACCGAGGCGGCTGGGCACCGGCAAATCAAAGTCATCGACTTCGGCTTGGCGCGCTCGTTCAGCGCCGAGCGGCAGGACGAATCGCTCGTCACGCAGACGGCCTCGGGGTTTATCGGCACACCCACGTATGCCAGCCCTGAACAGGTGACCGGCGAAGGCGACATCGACGGTCGCTCGGACCTCTACAGCCTGGGCGTCATCCTCTGGCAGATGCTCGCGGGTCGTCCGCCGTTCTCGGGTAAAGTGGTCGAAGTGTTGCGCAAGCATCTCTTCATGCCCCCGCCCATTGCCGACCTCCCGGTTGGTTTGCTCGAATCTCTCCAGCAAATCCTCGCGGGCCTGCTGGCAAAAGGCCCCACGCAACGCTGGCCGCAGACCGCCGGTGAACTGCGCATCGCCCTCGACGCCAGCTTGCAAGAACTGGCAGCGGTCGTCCCTGCGCCTGCCGACACCGCCCTGATCACTTCCCCGGATCATGCCTCCGACGATGCGGCGCCGGGTCGTGTGCCCGCCGACACATCGGCAGACCTGACCTTGGCGGAATCGTCTGCCGGTCCCATCGCAACGACCGCGCCGTCGGTCGGGACCAGGCGCGGTTGGGCGATTCGCGGGTTGCTGCTTTTGCTCTTGGCCGGGTTGGTGGCGGCTGGCGGCTGGTGGTTTTTTGCCGGACGTTCACGTCCCCTGCCGGTAC
>CALMVM010000446.1 GCA_937873255.1 uncultured Verrucomicrobiota bacterium
GCACCCCAGACTAACTCAGCACCCGGCTCGAAAAAGCGAAGTCACGTCACGGGCAGATGGCGGCCGAGCGCGACCAGGACCGCGGCGCGCAGTACGCCAGCGGGGCGATGGCCACGCTCTTGGCAAAAAGCGGCGCGGCAACTTCAATGAGCCAGCGGGGCAACTGCTATGATAACGCCACGATAGAGAGCTTCTGGGCGACGCTCAAAACCGAGTGCTTCGGCGCAGAACGCCCCGCCACACGGCAGGCAGCCCGGCTGATGATCTTCGACTACGTCGAGGGCTTCTACAACCGGACCCGTCTGCACAGTGGCCTCGGCTACCGATCGCCTCTGGCGTTCGAGAAGAACCTCCGCTACAACCAGAACTAACCCTCAACGAAAACCACGAGAGTCCAATCCGCGTTTTCGAAAAAAGATCACACGGCGGCATCCATTTCCCGCGAAAAGCGTTCACGCCGGGTCGATTTCTGCTTGGCCGGTAACTTTTCCATAAGCCCGAGCCACTACCAAGCTGACGCCGCCACACCCTCGCGATTAAAACAGCGTCTCCCTGGTGGTTATTTTTGCGGAGACTCAATGAAATACTTATATATAATTGGAGTTCTGAAACGATATTCCCTCGTGTTGATAGATGCCGAAATAAACAAATACTGCAACTCTTCACTGGCTGGATCAGCAAACGATATATTTACATGCACCTCGGTTCTATTTGCCGCATCTGAAAACGATTGTTGGTCGATACGTATGTTCCTGCTCCCCGCGACAAAAACCTTGTCCACGGATGCATTGATCGGATGTATTATACTGAGAGTCGCCTCTACGGACTGCTCCGGCGTGACCACCCCGAGATAAACTGACTTCGGTGAAACGGAGGCGTCAGATTGAACTTCCCACCTGAGAGGCAGTGTGCATAGAAATGGCAACCGTTCGCCATGCTCGCCAAACCCTATTTTCAGATCGGCGCGATACAAACCGATTGGCATTTCGGCGACATCCAGAGTTAGGGTGAGTTTGAAGTTGTTGTCATCAACAGCTTGCAGGGTGGATTTGATTCCATTGACTCCCCCCACGATGCGAACGGAGTCCCAATGACGGGCCTTGTTTTCTCTACTGAGCATGATGCTTGTCTCGTAAGAACGTTTTGCTGACGATATGTTACCAAAATTCGCGTCAGCGTCGCCAAAAGACAATAAGGGCTTGACGATTACTGCCACCGAGAGCTCCAAAATTGTCACGCGACTTTCGGGAGCACCGAGAGTGATCACTATCGTTCCTGCATGACCCCCTGTCTGATAACCAGCCTTGTACTCGATCGGCAGTTCGACCGATGAACGTGCATCAATGGTCAACGCATGATCTCGCACCCCAATGCATGAACATGATCTAGCGATCGATTTGATAGAGACAGGTTCTGCATTTTTGTTGGTGATGGTAAATGTATGTGCAAGCGTCTCCCCCGGAGTTACCTCTCCAAAGTCAAACGTCTGATTACCACCATACATTTCATCAGATGCCGGGGCTTCGCCAGATTGACTGAGGTACATGATACCCCAGCTTATCAGGACAACGAACAAACAAGCGACCAGCGCTCCGAGAGTGATTGCTCGTTTATAACGTGTGGCATACATGTCTCTAAATTAGAGCGGCGTGTGCATTACTGACGAAAGAGCGGTTGCCTCTGACCACTGCGAGTTTGCTTTCGGGACGGCGCGCCGGCGGCAGGCAGTTCCGCTGCAACCGCCATCTACCTTTACACGCTCTTGTGCCGATTGGCCGGACAGCGCAAACAACGGGTCTTCCGGGTGGGCAGCAGCGCGACTGTCGCCCGAGGATCGTCGTGATCAGTAGTTTGCTCCGAACATCCTATTCGTCTCCGTGCTTAGTCACAGCTTCATCTGTAAACCGACCATCAGGGCACCGCCTTGCCGTGATCGATTTTTATCGTTGTTTGCAAAGCACTATCCTGAATAGTATTTGCAAGGCTTGGATCGATTTGAAATTCCTCTGGAGATATTGATGCGTTATTTTCTACACCCGTGACGGTCAATCTACGTTTATTGTAAAGTTGACCATCCTGATTGTTCATCGTGAATTCACTGATTTTTGGATACGGCATCCGCTGATCCCCCTCAAGGAAGCCGAGCGAGGTCACTGTATATTGATCCAAGATTTTATCTGATTCAGAAATTCGTTGCCACTGTACGGGAAAGAACCCATGCTCCACGTCGAGCCAGACACGTGATCGATAGGGTGTGTTGTTTAGTCGAGGGAGATTTCCTCCCTTGAACTCTGCTACGACGCATTCATGTCCATTCAGTTTTTCGTGCTTGGGAATAGTCGCTGTTTTTGCCAGTGATTTCCACTCTTCCAAGTTCAGAATTTCACTGAACATCATGCAACTCCCTGAGCGCTCGTTGCGGTTTTGCAACAGAAATGCAAAAGGATCCAGCAAAATGTTGATGCCCTCCATGACAGGACTGGCAACCCGATGATCGTAAATGATGAGCGTCTGATTGTCGCTGCGGAAGAAGTCTTCTGCTCGCTTACCATCCCATGTGTATCGCTGGCTCCAACTCACCTTTCCTTCCGCGTCTTTTTCGACATCGTCAAAGTAAATTTTGTTCTGCTGGACACCGTACTCGATTTTCCCGACTTTCTCGTACTTATCGCCAACTTTGCCTTCTACATCTGCGGCGCAACGTACAGATTGCAGGGCGCGTGCGTATGACGTGCCAGCCATCATAATCTCGGATAAATCGTCAGCCGCCGCCGCATTTCTTACCGAAGCGAAAAGAAGTAGTACCGCAATACTAGGTGCACTGCTTAGTGCATAGGCAAGTTTATGCCAAGTCGTTTGCATCATTTCATTGGAGGTTTATAGACAGAATTCCAGACCTTTGGATCTGCGGAAAAAGCAGACGGCAGTACTTTATAGAGTACTTTATCGGACTCAAGAGCCATTTGGTTGGCAATGACGACATGGGTGAGGCCGAGGAGATTTCGGCGCGCTAGGAAATAGGGTGAGGTTTTGTGGATCAGCCAACCTGCCCGCTGGCGCAAGGAGCCAAACCAACGCTCCAAAAGTCAGAATTCACCGTCCACTTTGTCGCCACGACGGCGGGTTTCTGTATGAAGACGGTTTTTGCAAGTGGTCGCCTCGCGCTGCGCGCAGAAGCGAACCGCCGTCATTGCAGGCATCGCTCTCTCCCCGCTCAAAATTGACCGCCAGCTAACCTCACCGCGTTGAGCATTGATCGCAGATCGACGGCGGTGACGCCGGAGTTGCCTTGCGGTATCCGCAATCGACGTGACCACCGCCTTGGCCAATTAAGTACCCGCATAATCCACCTTCCGGCACGTACGTCCCAACATGCCGAGCATCGAAATCTGCGTCAGTTATATTGTCGTGATTTCCATTTAAACCGCCGTTTTTTGGTTGACAGCCGTTCCTGCCGTTCGCGAAACAGCCATCTGATCCGCCTCCTGGATAACAATGCACCCCGAATGCCATTGATTGAACTAGAATCTGTGCGATTAGCATGCAGCTGAAACCCAGGAACGCAATTTTACTTCTTTTGTATCTTGACGTGTTCATTTGTATTTTCGATTCAGCAGGTTTGTTTGTGACTCCAGCAGATTCTTGTGTTGATCTTGAATAATATTGGCAACATTTGGCAGCGCAATTTGAGAGTCGATGAACGCGCCCTTTCGCCGTTCACTGGATTTCACTCCGTGCTATGCTCGACCTTTGTAAGCGTTCCATCTTGTCTATAACCTATTGTCCACAAAACCTTGCCGTCCTTGGATACTGATACAACTCGACCATTGTCAAATTTCTTGGTCACGCCGTTTGTTGTGGATCTAACGATGTTACCATGCTCATCATAGAAAAATTGCGAAACCTGCTCTGTTTTTCCTGGTGAAACCTCAACAATCTTTCGCACTCGTCCAGCAAGGGCTCCATTGGTAAACCAGAATCGCTCCAACGAATAGCCGCCTCGTGAAACCATGAGATCGCGTCCATTTTCAGAGTCATTAATCCAATTTTCGCGCTCCCCGGAGGTGTTTATTCTGCTAATGTTTGTATAAGAAGTACCGTTAGTTTTCGGCGAAACTTGATAGCTCCAGTCACCATCATGCACCACCAGTCTGGTCTGCGGATTCCATGCCAGCACCCGTGGCGGCACTTCCTGCTTTCCCTTCGCCATTTCCGCCTTCCCGTTTACATCCACCGCGAGGGTGGGCAACCGCAAGTCATCCGTGCCAAAGCCGTATCGATGTTGGCCGCCGTCGGTCAGTGTGACCTCAGCCAAACTGCGATCCATTTCGGCGACTACGTTTTGGCCGCCGACCACCTGCACCCGCGGCCGCTTGTCCTGCGCCAGACCGATGCGCCGACCGTCGGGCAGCACCAGGGCCTGGACGGTGCCATCAGCCGCGCTC
>CALMVM010000447.1:0-3896 GCA_937873255.1 uncultured Verrucomicrobiota bacterium
TCGCGTTCGTTCCCCGGCCTGCGCAAGGTCAGCGAAGACTGGAAAAACTTCGGAATTTACACCGCATACGAGATGCGTAGCGAGGCGCGTTCCAATCTCGAAACGGTGTACCTGCGCAATTCCGTGATTTGCTATGGCACCGATTCAGAGGGGCTTTCGATCACGGTACGAAGCTCCTCTCGCGCCCTTCACGTCTACGGCGTGCAGGATGTGGGCGACAAGGGCGATCTGGCCATCATCGTCAACTCGTTCCGCCTGCTCTACCGCGAGCAATAGACCGTTCCCGGAGAACCCTCCCCATGAGATTCATGCCGAACTCCAGACACCTGATCTGTCTCGCTGTCGCGCTGGCGTTCAACGCGCGCCTGTCCGCCGACGACTCGGCCATGAACGAGGGCGCGTACGGTCCCGAGCCGCGCGGCGAAACGGCGGGCACCGAGAGCATCATCCGCATGGAGAGCGAGCAGATCACGGTGAAATTCGGCCGCAAGACCTCGGAGGTCACGGCGCGGTTCGTATTCCGTTCGTACAAGCCGAAGGAATCCGCCCGGCAACTGGTGGGCTTTCCCGACTACGGCGCGGCCATCAAGGAGGGCGAACGCCGCGATCCCAAGGGCGAAGCGCCCTGGCACGGTGACCTGAACGTCTCCGGCGAACTGCACGGCATGCGCACTTTCGTCGATGGCAAGGAGGTCGAGTCCAAACTGGATTACGGGTTCGTGGAAATGACCGAAGACCAGGGTTGGAAACCCGGCAAGCCGGACAACGGCACGCTCATGGCTTGGCACACGATGTGGGTGGAATTCCCGCCGGACCGGGATGTGGTCGTGGAACGCCGCTACACGGTGGACAACGGCGAGACCGTCGGCGGCATCATGATGTTCGACTACATCACGGCGACGGGGGCGAGTTGGAAGGGGACCATTGGCAAGATGGACGTGGACATCACGCTGGATGGCTGGACGGCCGACGACATCGCGTGGGAAACGGGCGGCAAGAAAAAGCAGATCACCGAGGGCGGGCCCTACACGAGTCCGGGAAAAAAGGACTGGAAGATCGTCTCTCCGACCCATCTCCAATTTACCTGGAAAGATTTCGAGCCGCGCACGGATAAAGGCCGGCGGAGTTTCCAGCTCGTGATGATCGGGACGAACCCGGAAGCCATCAGCCATTGATCCCGGCCGGTTGACATCCCGCTCGGAACAGGCTAAACCATATCCTCGTACCTCGCCGTGAGGCGCGTTCAACAATTTACCAGTCCGTTCCATGCCCACTTCCGAAGTCATCCTCACCGAAAATATCCGCGGCCTCGGCGCCGAGGCGGATATCGTCAAGGTCAAGCGCGGCTATGCGCGCAATTTCCTTTTGCCCAAGGGCAAGGCCTACGAGGTGACGCCGGTCACGCTCAAGCGGATCAACCAACTCAAGGCCAAGCGCGCCCAGCGCGAGGGCGAGGAACGCAACGCCGCCGAGGAAATCGCCCGCAAGATCAACAAGCTGACCTTGAACCTGACGCTCGAAACCGGCGCGACCGGCAAGGCGTTCGGCTCGATCACGGTCAAGGATCTCGAAGACGCTCTCAAGAAGGAACTGCCCAACGCCAACATCGAGCGCCACGCCATCCAGTTGGAGCGTCCGATCAAGGAAACCGGCACGCACGAGGTTCCCGTCAAGCTCTACACCGACGTGACCGCGACGCTGAAGGTGGCGGTCAAGTCCTCCAGCGAACAGGCTGCCCCGACCGAACCCGCAGCCGCCCCGGCGGCGGATGAGAAGAAAGGCGCGTCGAAGTACGCTGCCAAGAAGAAGAGTTAACGGTTACTCACCATGCCCGCCACCTCTCAGGTCGCCGCGAACGGCACTGAGAAATCCCGGGAGTACACGGGATCGGGCCGAGGGAAGACCCCCGCTCCGAACGGGAGTTATTCACAGGGTTCTTCACCAGATATTCACAGGACGCTTCCGCACAGCCTGGAGGCGGAACAAGGGTTGCTCGGGTCGATGCTGATTGCCCCGGCCGAGGTGATGGATGATTGCGCGCAACGCATCCAGGCCGAAGCGTTCTATCAGCCGACGCACCAGACAATTTTTTCGCTGCTCGTCGAGCTTTGGGACAAGCAGCAGCCGGCGGATCTGATCACGCTCACGCAGGCGCTCCGCGAGCGCAAGCAACTCGACGCCGTCGGCGGGGCCGCGTACATCACGAGCCTGATCGATTTCACGCCCACGGCGGCCAACGCGAGCTACTACCTCGACATCGTCAAGGAGAAGCACGTCCTGCGGCGGATCATCGGCACGTGCACGGAGTGCGCCACCCGCGCGTACGACGACAACGGCGAGGTCAACATCCTCCTCGACGAGGTGGAGAAGGAAGTGCTCGCCATCAACGAGGACCGCGTCAAGGAAGTCCCCAAAATCAAGGATCAAGTCATGCTAGCCATCGACAATCTCGAACAACTCTACAACCGGCGCGGGGCGATCACGGGATTGGCCACCGGGTTTTCGGAACTCGACAAGATGACGAGCGGCCTGCACGGCTCGGAGATGATCGTCATCGCCGCCCGCCCGTCGATGGGCAAGACGGCTTTCGCCATGAACATCGCCGAGCACGTGGCGATTGTCCTCAAGCATCCTGTGGCGGTTTTCTCGCTGGAAATGAGCGGCCAGCAGCTCGGGCAGCGGCTTTTGGGGGCGATGGCACGCGTGAACTTGAAAAAGCTCCGCGACGGGTTCCTGACCGACCGCGATTTCCCGCTGCTGACGCGGGAGGCGAGCAAACTGGCCGAAAGTCAGATGTTCATCGACGACACGTCGGGCCTGAGCATTCTCGAGTTGCGCGCCAAGTCCCGTCGGCTCAAGCAGAAACACGACATCAAGCTGATCGTGATCGATTACCTCCAGCTCTTGCGTTCGCCCAGCCGGCGCGCGCAGGAGAATCGACAGCTCGAAATCGCGGAGATTTCCTCGGGGCTCAAGGCGTTGGCGAAAGAGTTGAACATCCCGATCATCGTGCTCGCGCAGCTCAACCGGAATCCGGAGTCGCGCACGGGCGACTCCAAGGGCCGACCGCGGTTATCCGACCTGCGCGAATCGGGCAGCATCGAACAGGACGCCGACGTGGTGGGATTGCTCGTGCGCGAGAAGTACTACGCCGACACCGACGAGGAAAAAGCCGAGGCCGAAGGTAAGGCGACCCTCATTATCGCCAAGCAGCGCAACGGTCCCACCGACGACGTGAAGCTGACCTTCCTGGAAAGCTATACGCGCTTCGAGGATCGCGCGCCCGAGGCCGCAGGCGAAAATTGACTGCGGCCGCTGACATGGTGCGACGTTGACTTCGTCGTGGCAGCGGTTCAATTACCTCGTGCGGTACGGACACTTTGCCTGCCCTGCGATTCATGACTTGACCCGACGATCCGACCCGTACGGACAATTTCTTAGAGCGGCTTGATGCTGTCCAGCAATGTCGTGAGGGCTTCTTGCGCCGTGCCCTCATCGCTTTCGCCGTTGAAGTACGCGGTGACCTGTAAGTATTTCCCCGGGGCGGGCGAAACGACGGAGAGGAAACAACGCCGCTCCCGCTCACCCTCTTTGTAAACGCAGTAGGAAACCGCGAGTTGCGTCCCCTGTCGGGTTTTATCCTTTTCCGGGTGATGGACCTGAGTTGGCTGGACGCCCGATTCCTTCATTGCGGCTTCGGCACGCTTGCCGCAAACTTCGGAGAGTTCGCCCGAGGTGCCTTCCGGCAAGCTCTGGACGGTGATTTTGTACACACCCCCCGTCGAGGCAGGTGTCAGCGTCAGCATCTGACCGGTTGGGGTTTCCGTTGCCTTCCAACCGGCAGGCGCGCTCAAGGAAACCACCGGATGGTGTGCAGGGAATTTGATGTCATCGGC
>CALMVM010000447.1:3906-11987 GCA_937873255.1 uncultured Verrucomicrobiota bacterium
CATACGGGCAGCGCAGTCATGAGGAGAATGCAGGCAGCGACGGGAGCAGCGAAGAGGGCGAGTTTGGATTTCATGGATGGATAGGCCTACACGGGGAGAACGCGGTCAAAAGGAAAGTTTGCGGCTGAAACATTGCGCTTTGGTCATCCACGGAGCACACGAGGGGATCGCTTGGCCAACCCTCCAATAGATAGGATCGAAACCGCGTCTGGCAAGTCGCGTGCGCGTGCGCCTATCGGTTCGGCACACCGGCCGACCGCGTGTCGCCGATGCCCGGCCGGTAATCCGGCCCTTGGGAGTCGTACGAGCCGCCGGAATCATCGGAAAACGCGGTTTCGGAGCGTAGTCGCGGTGGAAATCGCGGTAGAACCTCTGGATGACTTTGATGTCGCGCGTGGATTCGGCGCTGTGCAAATAGGCGCTGACCCTGTGCGTGGTGGGTTGATAATAAATATCCAACCCGATGCTGTCGCGCAGGAAGCGTTCCGGCGCGGTCGGGAGCGACTCGCGCGTCACCGGATCAACCGGCGGCCCGGATCGCGCCGGCTGACGGGCGAAACCCTGCGCCTGAGCGAACCCGCCGATATCCGCGATGACCCGCAATGATGCCGGATAGCCCGGACTATCCGCCAGCACGGTAAATCCTCCCTGCGAACCGCGACGGTGGGGCCGTTCGATATCGGTGGCACAGCCGGCGAGGGCTGCGAGGGTGCATACCAGCGCGCCGGTCCGAAAATGTGAGAGACAAAACATGGCAGGAAACAGTCTGTTTTTAATCCAGCGGATGCGGGCGGGCGCGGTCAAGATTTTTTCTCGTCGGAGGTCCGGTGCGCGAGGCCATCACATGATCCGGGTCAGGAGATAGGCGGGCAACTCCGCGATGGACAGACGTTCCTGTTTCATGCTGTCGCGGTGGCGCAGCGTCACGGTGTCCTTCAACTCCTCGCCACGCTCGCCGAGCGTCTCGAAGTCGATAGTGACCCCGAACGGGGTTCCCGCCTCGTCCTGCCGGCGGTAACGTCGGCCGATGGCTCCGGTCTGGTCATAAAAGACGTTCATGTGCCCGCGCAAGAGCGCGACGACTTCCTTTGCCTTGGCGACGAGTTCGGGCTTGTTTTTCAAGAGCGGGAACACGCCGCATTTGATCGGAGCCATACGCGGGTGAAAACGCAGCACGGTCCGGGTGTCGGTCTTGCCGTCCTCGCCGGTGATCGTTTCCTCGTCGTACGCTTCGCAGAGCAGTGCGAGTACCGTGCGGTCCACGCCGGCGCTCGGTTCGACGACGTGCGGGATGAACTTTTCCTTCGTCTCCTCGTCGAAATAGTCGAGCGGTTTGCCGCTGTGTTCCTGGTGTTGTTTCAGGTCGTAGTCGGTGCGGTACGCAACGCCTTCGAGTTCCTGCACGCCGAAGGGAAATTCGTACTCGATGTCGAACGTGCCCTTCGAGTAATGCGAACGCTCCTCGGCGGGTGCGTCGAGCACCTTTAGCTTCGCGCGCGGGATGCCGATGTCCTCGTAGAACTTCAGACGTTCCTCCAGCCAATAGTGCAGGAGGTCCATCCCCTGTTCGGGTCGGCAAAAATATTCCAGCTCCATCTGCTCGAACTCGCGCGAGCGGAAGGT
Organism: uncultured Verrucomicrobiota bacterium; assembly: GCA_937873255.1. Taxonomy (GTDB): domain Bacteria; phylum Verrucomicrobiota; class Verrucomicrobiia; order Chthoniobacterales; family SZAS-18; genus CAHJWO01. The sequence goes on from CALMVM010000447.1 coordinate 5,530, forward strand.
AAAATTGCGCGGGTTGATCTCGTTGCGGAACGCCTTGCCGATCTGCGCGATGCCGAAAGGCAGTTTCTTGCGGGCAACGCTGAGCACGTTCTTGAACTGCACGAAGATCGCCTGTGCCGTCTCGGGCCGCAGGTAGGCAATCGAACTCTCGTCCTCCGTTGCGCCGACGTACGTTTTGAACATCAGGTTGAAGGCGCGCGCCTCCGTCAGGTCGTACGACCCACAAACGGGGCACTGCGGCTTGCCCTCCTTGCCGACGGGGAGTTGGTCGGCGCGCAGGCGCGACTTGCATTGACGGCAATCCACCATCGGATCGCTGAACGTCGCCTCGTGACCGCTCGCCTGCCAGACGCGGCGGTTCATCAGGATCGAGCCGTCGAGGCCGACCACGTCGTCGCGTTCGCGGGTCATGCGCCGCCACCAGAATTCTTTGAGGTTGCGCTTGAGTTCGACCCCGAGCGGACCGTAGTCCCAGCAACCGTTGAGCCCGCCGTAGATCTCGCTCGATTGGAAAACGAACCCGCGCTCCTTGCACAGGCTGACGATCTTTTCCATGCGCGCGGTGTCGTTCTTGGCGTTCGGCTTTTGTTCCTGACTCATAAACGGATGCGATTAAAGAATTACCCTGCCCCCCGCAAAACGGGGAAGGCAGGGTAAACGCGACCGGGCGGCGCGGCAACCGCGGAAGTTGCCACGCGATTAGAGACAGCCCGACTTACCGGCGGCGGTCGCCAGCCATCGTGAGGTAGTAGAGCACGTTGACCAATGACACGAGGAACGCGGCGACGTAGGTCAGCGCGGCGGCGTTGAGCACACTGCTGACCGCGTGCGCCTCCGCCGGGCCATTGATGATACCCAACTGCGGCAGGAGACGCTTGGCGCGGTTCGAGGCGTCGAACTCCACCGGCAGCGTGAGGAGTTGGAAACCCATGATGATCATGGCGACAACTGCCATGATCGAGTAGCCGACGTGCGGCGAAATAATGTGCATGAACATGACGAGCATGATCGGGTAAAACAGCGACGAACTGAACTGGGTGATCCCCACGACCGCCCCGCGCAATTGCAGCGGGCCGTACGCCTGCTGGTGCTGGATCGCGTGGCCGCACTCGTGCGCGGCGATGCCGACTGCCGCCGTCGAACGGCCGTTGTAGACATCCGGCGACAGCGCGACCGTCTTGGTGGCCGGGTTGTAATGATCGCCCATCAGGCCGTTGGCAGGTACGATGGACACATCGTAGATGTTGCTCGCGCGCAGGATGTGCTGGGCGGTTTCCGCGCCGCTCAGGCCGCTGGTGGCCGGGATTTGACGATACTTGGCGATCCGGCTTTTGACGTATAGCGCCGCCAGCCCGGAAATGCCGAAAGCGAACAGAATCAGGAGTAGATACATGGGTGTTTGGATGGCTGAAAGCAGCCATCTGGGTTACATAAACTTAGACCGGGATCCGCCCGGAATGTTCATTGACCGCGAACCCGCTCACCCGGCGGCCTTTGCCGCGTTCCACAGGGAGTCCAGCTCCTCGTAGGTCGCCGTTTCCCACGCCTGACCGCGTTCGCGCAAAGCGGCTTCGACGTGCCGGAAACGCCGCGAAAACTTGTCCGTTGCGTGGCGCAGCGCCGTCTCGGCGTCGAGCCGGTGCCAGCGCGCAAGGTTCACGGCCGAAAACAGCAGGTCGCCGATCTCCTCGGCCACCGCGTCGGGCGTTCCCGCCGCCTGCTCGACCTCGGCGATTTCCTCGCGGACCTTGGCGAGCACTTCCTCTTTCTGCCGCCAGTCGAAACCGACCTTGGCCGCTTTTTCCTGTACCTTTTGCGCTCGCATGAGCGCCGGCAGCGCAGGCGGCACGCCGTCCAGCCGCGAAGGCTCGGCCGTCGTCTCGCCGCGCGCCGCTTTTTCCTGGCGCTTGATCTCATCCCAACGCACGAGCACCGCCGCGCTGTCGGCAGCCCGGTCGTCGCCGAAGACGTGCGGGTGGCGGCGGACCATCTTTTCCGCGATCTCGCGCGCGACGGCATCGAAGTCGAACGCCCCGCGCTCGGCCGCCATCTGCGAGTGCATCACGACGTGCAACAGCAGGTCGCCGAGTTCCTCGCGCAGGTTGGCGTCATCATCGGCCTCGATGGCGGCGAGGACCTCGTACGTTTCCTCGACGAGCGCCGTGCGCAGGCTGGCGTGCGTTTGCTCGCGGTCCCAGGGACATCCGCCGGGCGCACGCAGCCGGGCGACAATGGCGCGCAGACGTTGAAGCGGATCGTCGGTCATCCGCCGGAGGTCAGCCGCCCCGTTCCTTGCGCAGGAGGGAGACGCGGGCGCGTTCGAGGGTCGCGCGCTCGCTGTGGGTCAGGCTCGCCAGACCGTGTTTGCTGATTTTGTCGAGGAGCGGATCGATGGATTCGTGGACATCGCCGCCGCGATAGGAACTGACCGCGCCGACCGGCTCCGGCGGTTCGCTGGTGTCGATGGCCCGCCGGGGTTTCAGACGCGGCCGGACCCCGCGCAGGGCGGTCTTGCGCGGGAAACGTTCGCGCAGATTGCCGAAAAACGAAAAAGCCTCCCCGCCCACGCTCGCATAACGCACCCCGAAATACGCCACCGCCGAAGTGCTCCAGAGTACCATCAGGTCCTCATAGCCGGCACGGGAGAAAAACGCCGCCGTCAACAGCACGAGCAGCGCAATCGCCACCCATTTCGCCGCCACGTAACCATAGAGTTGCGCGCCGGGCAGCAGCGTCGCAAACGCCACGAACACCCCGAAGTGCAGCAAGCTCGAACGGACGTACATCACGTCGTGGTGCGCCAGGGACGAATACGTCAGGAGCACCACCGGGGCCGTCAGCAGCATCGCCAGATAGAGCGTGGCGAAGATTTTGCGCCCGAAATAGCGTTCCACCTCGCGTCCGCACACGAACAGGAAACCCATCTCGAACAAAAACGTGATCGTATCCTGCAAGTCGCCGAGCAGGTGCGCGAACGCGTACGTGAACGGCTGCCACAACGCCCAGTGGTGCAGCACCGCGTCGCTCGAAAACCGCATGTAATACACCGGCAATCCCTGCAAAACCGAACACACCATCAGCGCGGCGATGTGCAGGAATACCAGCAGCGGGGTGACGTGGACCGGCCGGCCCCCTACCCAGAACAACGGCTGATAATCGTCCGAACGCTCGAATCCTATCATGGCAACCGTGCATCGTAGAGGCAGCCGCCGGTTTCCACAAGATTTAACGTGCGTCGAAACTCGTCCCCGGCGCAGTTATTCGCGCGAGGCGAGCGGGGCGGCGATGTCCTCCAGCGATTTGCCCTCGGCCTGCACGCCGATCCACAACTCCACGACCGCCGCGCCGACCATCAATGCCGCCCCGAGCAGGTAGCCTCCGAACAGCCACGCGCGCGAGCCTTTCTCCATCAGCCAGCCGAACAGCGACGGCGCGAAGACCCCGCCGACCAGCGTTCCTACCGCGTAGAACAACGCGATGGCGAGCGCGCGGATTTCCAGCGGGAAAATCTCGCTGACGGTCAGGTACGCCGAACTCGCCGCCGCCGATGCGACGAAGAAAATGACCGTCCACGCCACGGTCTGCGTCGTGGCGGTAAGCAGCCCGGCATTGAACATCCAGCCCGACACGGCCAGCAGCACGCCGGAAAGCGCGTAGGTGCCCGCGATCATCGGCTTGCGGCCCACCGTGTCGAACAGGTGCCCGATCAGGATCGGCCCGAACGCGTTGCCCAGCGCGAAGACGAACAGGTACATGCTGCCCTTGTAGGCGGGAACGTCGTAATATTTTTCCAGCACCTGCGCGAAGGTGAAGAAGATCGCGTTGTAAAAAAACGCCTGCGCCACCATCAGCGACAGGCCCAGGTAACTGCTCCGGCGGTGCTCGTGCGCGACGGCGTGCCAGATTTCCGGCCAGGGGGTATGCGCGCGTTCGCGCAGACGGGTCTTTTTGCCCTCGGGCGGCGGAAGCTTGTCGGGACCGTTTTCCGTGACGGTCTTTTCCACGTCGGCGACAATTTTCTCGGCCTCATCCTTGCGGTCGTGGATCATCAGCCAGCGGGGGCTTTCCGGCACCCAATGGCGAAAAAACAGCACGACCAGCCCGAGCACCGCGCCGATGCCGAACGCGAACCGCCATCCCAACCAGACCGGAAGGTGCTTCGGGTCGAGCAAAAACACCGTCGCCACCGCGCCCAAGGCCGCGCCGATCCAGTAGGTGGAATTAATGATGAGATCGACCTGGCCGCGGCGGCGGGCGGGGATCAGTTCGTCGATGGCCGAATTGATGGCAGCGTACTCCCCGCCGATGCCCGCGCCGGTCAGGAAGCGGAAAGCGGCGTAGGACGGGAAGTTCCACGACAGCGCGGTTGCCGCCGTGGCGATGAGGTAGAGCAAGAGCGTGACGTAGAAGAGTTTTTTGCGCCCCATCCGGTCCGTGCCGTAGCCGAACACCAGCGCCCCGAGCACCGCCCCAGCCAGATAAAACGACGCGCTCGCGCCAACCTGCACGTTGGTGAACCCGAGTGCGTCGGGTTTCGTCAGCGTGTTGCCCAAGGCACTGGCGAGGGTGACCTCCAGACCGTCGAGAATCCACGTCACGCCCAGCGCGGTGACGATCAGCCAATGCCAGCGGCTCCACGGCAGACGGTCCATGCGCGCGGGAACGTCGGTTTCGATCCAATCGCCTTCGGCCATCGGCCAAACTCGGCGGCGGGGGTGACCCGAGTCAAGTCGGGCAAATGGGCGATGCCGATAGAGACCGGCTGATTCCTGCAGCACTGGAAAACGTTATGGAATCCATAGACCACCAAAAACTAGCCAATCGATCATTATTGAGAAATCAAAAATGATAAACCAGGCACGCAAACACGGTCGCTCGGCATCAACCGATGATTTCATGTGCCTCCGCCAGTGTGATTTCCCGGTAGCTCCCGGGGCGAAGAGCGGGTGGTCCGAGGCGTGCTCTGGAAGATTCTGCCACAACGTTCATTTCTCGATGTTGCCTCCTTCTTACCGCCACCTTTCGGCCCGTGCCGCATGTCGACAACAGGCTTTCACGCTCGTGGAAGCCCTCGTAGCCATCGTCATTTTGATGATCTTCGCGGTTTCCTCGACGATGGCGCTCAACTTTTTTGACGAACGTGCCGCTCGCAACCGCAATGCCGAAGCGGCCCGCGCCATCGTGGACGATTACGTCAACTACCTGCTCAGCGACTCCGTCGCGGTACCCACCGTCACGGCCGCCGGCACCGACCTCGACGGCGACAACACGCCGGACGGGGTGGTCTGCACGGCGATCTCCGGCCGCACGGTGCCAGCGAGCATCCCGCTCATCGTCACCCGCACGTCGGCCGGGACGCCGGTCGTCACGGGCACGCTCTATTGGCGGGTGCAGGCCGTCGGCACCACCTACGGATGCGCGGCGGATACCGACCTCGTCCAGGTCAGTTTCCTGCTCCAATACACCTACCGCAGCCAGACCTATTACTACAAGGCGATGACGTTCAAGGCGAACACCTGAGCCTTCCTTTTTCCCATGCGTGTCCCCTCTTCTCGGAGGTTTCGATCCCGGGCCGGTTTCAAGCTGGCAGAGCTGATGGTGGCCGTCGGCATTTTCGTGCTCGGCGGCGGCGTGGCGTACCCGCTCCTGGTCGGCGACGTGGCCCTCTACGCGCGCAATGTCTCGAGCAACACATCGGACAATTCCCTGCGCCTGAGCCTCCAGCAGCTCAAGCAGGACATCGACATGGCCATCGAGCCGCCGACGCTCGTGAGCTACCGCGTCACGGGTTCGACGGGAATCCTGAAGCCGCTGCCGTCCACGACCGTCTCCGCGCAGGGCGTCCTCCTTTGGGTCAGCCTCGGGCCGTCCTACGACATGCAGCCGACGAGCGCGAGCAACCCGAAGGTGCCCGTCGCCAGCACGATCACGCTCAACCGCCGCGTCAACCTCGCCCCCAGCGCCGCCGACCCGTTCCCCAATTCACCGATGCCCCAGATCGGCGACCGCCTGGTCGTCATGTCGCCGTCTCCGTACTCCACGGGCATGTCCGAGACCGTCAACATGGACGGCAACACGATCCAGAAACCGGGCCGTCGCATCAACGCGGTCAACGGGATGGCCACTGGCCGGATCACCGACAGCGGCTCGACGAGCGTGACGGTGAAGCTCGACCTGAGCAACACCGCGCTCCCCAACACGATCAACGGCCCGCAGAGCGTGTACATCGTGCGCGAGGTCGCCTACGTCGTCTACACGCTCAACGACGCCGGTGGCAACCCCGTCGAGCGGCAATTGATCCGCTACGCCAGCACCAACGACATGACCGCCCAGAACGTGCTCATCCGCGACGTGGACCCCGCGCCCCTGGAACTCGACGCGAACACGGGCGCCATCATCCAGCCGTTCAATTACTACGGCGGCCGTGGGAACCTCTCGCCGCTTTCCATCAACCTGCC
>CALMVM010000448.1 GCA_937873255.1 uncultured Verrucomicrobiota bacterium
CACTGTCCCCCGGCTACACACCCAGCTCCGCCTTCACCTCCGCGAACGCGCGGATCGCAAAATCCAGGTCTTCGCGCGTGTGCGCCGCCGACACCTGCGTGCGGATGCGCGCCGTCCCTTCCGGCACCACGGGATAAAAGAACCCGACGACGTACACGCCCTTTTCCAGCATCCGCGCGGCGAACTTCTGCGACAACGCCGCGTCACCGAGCATCACCGGCACGATGGGATGGGTGCCGGGCTTGATCGTCAGTCCCGCCTTCTGCATCCCGGCGCGGAAATATTTCGTGTTTTCCTCCAGCCGGTCGCGCAACTCGGTGGATTGGGTAACCATCTCGAGGGCGCGCAACGACGCCGCCACCACGCACGGCGCGACCGTGTTGGAAAACAGGTACGGCCGCGAACGCTGCCGCAACAGGTCGATGATCGGCTTGCGCGCGCTCGTGTACCCGCCGCTGGCCCCGCCGAGCGCCTTGCCGAGCGTGCCGGTGATGATGTCCACCCGGTTCATCACCCCGCAATGCTCGTGCGTGCCGCGCCCCGTCGTGCCGAGGAAGCCGGCCGCGTGGCAGTCGTCGAACATCACCAGCGCGCCGTGTTTTTCGGCGAGGTCACAGACGCCGGCGAGGTTGCAGATCGTGCCGTCCATCGAGAACACGCCGTCGGTGGCAATCAATTTGTGCCGCGCACCGGCCGCCGTCGCCGCCTGAAGCTGCGCTTCGAGGTCGGCCATGTCGTTGTTCTTGTAGCGGAACCGCTTGGCTTTGCTCAACCGGATGCCGTCGATGATGCTCGCGTGGTTGAGTTCGTCGCTGATGACGGCATCCTCGGCGGAGAGGATCGTCTCGAACAGCCCGCCGTTGGCGTCGAAGCACGAGGGATAGAGGATCGTGTCCTCCGTGCCGAGGAACGTGGACAGGGCGCGTTCGAGTTCCTTGTGGATTTCCTGCGTGCCGCAGATGAAGCGCACGCTCGCCATGCCGAAGCCCCATTCGTCGAGCGCGCGGCGGGCGGCGGCGATGATCTCGGGATGGTCGGCGAGGCCGAGGTAGTTGTTCGCGCAGAAGTTGAGTACCTCCTGGCCGTCGTCGGTGGCGATGCGGTTGCTCTGCGGGGTGGAGATGATGCGTTCGCGCTTGAAGAGGCCGCGCGCGGCGATGTCGGCGAGCGTGGCGTTGATCTGGGTGTCGAGGGCGGGAGTCATTTGGGAGATAGGAGATAGGAGATAGGAGATAGGGGAAGAAGCGGGATACAGAGGAACGTTTGTCCGCCTTCTGGCCCCCCTTTCTTCCTTTGCGGCTTGGCGAACTTTGCGCGAGGCCCCTTTGATGCGCTCGCAATCTGCTACCAAGTTACTTGCCATTGATGACAGTCACGCTCTTGTGCCCGTGCGTGCCCAACGTCCCGAGCAGGTCTACCATCTCGTGGTTGTACGTGGCGGCGTAGTTCCAGACGACGTTGCGGTAGGTTTCCTGGGCGTCGATGGTGACCTCCCCGGCGGTCTTCGGCAGGAGAAACGTGCCGTAGCGCCGGGCGTACCGTTCGCCGATGCCCGGTCCGCAGCCGGGATAATGCTCGCCGAAATTCAACTCGCTGTAACTGACCAGCGCGCAAAGCCGGTAGTCACCCACGCGAAAATTCTCGGCGGCGTCGGCGGCGGCGTCCTTGTTGGAGTAAACGTAGGCCGCGCGCAGGTAGCCAGGCGACCTCATCAGGACGTGCGTGTCGTCGGCGAAGAACGGATCGTCCGCGCACCCCGCCGCGCCGAGCAGCGCGAGCGGGGCCAGCACGGCGGCGAGCAGCCGGGGGCGGCGAAGGAAGGAGAAAACGGGGTGCATGGCG
>CALMVM010000449.1 GCA_937873255.1 uncultured Verrucomicrobiota bacterium
CGACTGCGTGGCGGCGTGGGAGTTGCCCGGCGGCAGGCTCCTCTTCGAGCGCGCCGCCACGCAGTCGCGGGTGGTGCATTGAAATGACGAATGACGAATGACGAATGGCGAAAGGCGGACAGGACGGCGTATGCCTGCGAGCGCAAGGCAGCGTCAACCGACCGCAAGCCGGCGTTAGCGGGGGCCGGCGGATTCTGTCAGCTTGCAAGCCTGATGAAAGCACCTGCCCGCGTCCGCTTGCCCGCCTCAATCTCGCCCGCCCGACGTTTGCTCGCCGCCACCGGCCTCTGCGCCACATTGACGGCTGCCGCGCTCCCGGCCCGCGCGGAAGGCGGCGGGGTCGCCGAAATCAAGAGCTACCTCACCGGCAAGCTCAACCGCATGGACGGCGCGGCGCACGACTTCGTCAAAAACGCCGACGATTACCAGAAACTCGTAGACGCCAGCGGCGGCGACTACAACCGCGTCGCGCTCGAACACGGCCCCGAGGCACTCGCGCTCGTCGCCAGGATGCAGGGCGACTTCAAGATCTATCACAACGAGGGCTACGAGACGATTGAGGGCATCACGGCGGGCACCAAGCTGATGGTGGATTTCGACACGTACCTCGACGCCGGCGTGCCCAAGGGCGAGGCAACGACCGATTCGCCCGCGTCCACGCTGGTGCTCAAGGATCGCAACGGCAAGATCATCACGGATCGCAACGGCAACCTGTTCCACTACGTCATCGAGCCGACGCTCTGGGGCACGAAGGAACTCTTCGTCAAGCGCCTGAGCTCCGAGGCCGCCGCGACCGTCAAGCCCGTGACCGTCCTGCCGCGCGCGGACGTGTGCGTGGCCGCCGCCGCCGATTGCGCCCGCAAGCTCGACGAACTCCTGGGCATCGCCAACCGCTGGAACCCCACGCTCGACGAATGCGTCGGCGCGCTCGTGTGGATGACGCCCACGCTCAACGGGTATTTCGATGATTGGCGCGATTCGCGGTACAACCCGCAGGCGTCGCTCGGGCGTTACGTGGCCGAGAGCCGTGTGCTCGACATGCGCGGCATCATGTTCAGCCTCCAGTTGATGTGCAATGCTATCCTGCCCGAACTGGCGAAGAAAGACCCCGCGCTCGCCGCCCGGCTCAAGAGCGAATACGCCGACATCCTTGCCTTCGTCTCCCGCGTGGACGCCCGCGAGCGCCAGAGCGGCGGCAAGATCACCGCCGCCGAGATCGAGGAACTCGCCGCGCAGGCCAAGCGCCGCACCGACCAACTCACCCCGCACCTCAAGCAAATGGCCGCCGAGATGAGCCTCAAGCTGCCGCCCAAGCCGACGCTGGCCTGAGTCGGGAAGGACCGCCGTGCGGTGCCCGCCTTGCGATTCCTCTGAATTCCCGATGAAACTTCGCTCCCTTCTATCCCTGTGCGTCGCATTGCTGGTGTTGTGCGTCGGCCCGGGAGCCGGCGTCGCCCGCGCGGATGGTTTTGCGGACGCCGTCCACGACGTGGAAAACCACCTCGACGACGCCGCACTCGACGTGCAGGCCGCCCCGGCCGGAACCCGCACGTTCGATGCCCTCAATCCCGCGTTCGAGGCGATGCGCCTTTTGCACCCCTTCGTAAAAGAGCAGGAGGCGTCGAGTATGGTCGCCGCGTCGCTCACCACGGACCAGAACGGCATGCCCGGCACGCAGGTGGGCGAGATGCGCGCCTGGCTCCAGCATGTCCTCGCCCTGGAGATGCTCCGCGCGCAACGTGGCGGCCAGGTCGCCGAGACGCGCGAGTGGCGCGCGCTCATCACGTTGCCGCGTTACGCGAGCGGCGAAGAGAACGCGCTGCTTTTGCAGAACGTCGATCCCGCGCAGGCCAGCCAGCCCACGATCACGAAAGCTTTGGCGCGCGAGTACATCGGCTGGCAGACAACGCGTTCCCGGCAGTTGCTCGATTACCTTCAGGAAGGTTTGAAACGCGGCGACGCCAACGCGGCGTTCGTCGACCTCTACACAGGTGAAATCCGCGCGCTGGTGCGTTTCCCGGCGACGCTGCTCACCGCTGCTGAACTGCCTGCCGCCACCCGCGAAATCGCCCCCGCTCCCGCGTTGGCCGAGCCGTTCGACTCGCCCGAGAATTCGCAGAAGATCGCCGTGTGGCGGCAGGACGTGGAGGGCACCCTGCCCAACCTGCTTTCCGACAAGGACGTGTCGCGCCTCGAACGGCTCCTGGCCCGGTTCGTCAAACTCATCCCGCAGGAATACCGCAACGGTGTCGCCAACGGCCACATCCTCATCGCGCTCGAATACCGCGAGGCCACGCAGTTCAGCCAGCAGGCGCAATCGCTCGTCAACGAACTCGGCCCCGTCTGGCAGCGCGACCAGGCCGACGCCTACAACCGGCGGCACCGCGAACTCGTCGACAAGTTCGAGGCCCTGCGCCGCACCATCGCGCAGAAAGCCCCCGTGGACGAGGTCGCCGCGCAGACGAAGGCGATTTCCGACATCCTGGAAGGCGACTTCCAGCTCAGCGCCCGCCGCGCCGGCGACAAGGGCAACATCATCGAGGAGACCGCGCTGGAAGCCCGGGCGGCGCTCAATAATTCGCTCGCCGCCGCCAAGGCCGACCAGTGGCAGGAGGCCGAGAGCCAGCGGCTCGACGCGTACACGAATTTCGACGCCGAGATCGAGCCGCGCGTGCTGCCGCGCGACCCTGATTTGGGTCGGAGCGTGGAGCGGAGTTTCATCGACGGCACGCCCGAGGCTCCCGGCATCAAGGCGCTTCTCGACCGCCGCGCGCCGATGGACGAACTCGAAGCCGCCTACGAACGCACGCTCGCCGGTCTCGATAACAGCGTCAGCCTGCTCAAGACGGCCGTTTCGCCGGGCACGCTGGCGTTCACGGCGTTCTCGATCATCGCCCGCGAGGGGATGGAGGCCGTCGTCGTGCTCGCGGCACTCCTCGCCGGTTTGCGCGGCGCGGAACAGGCCGGCACACGGCGCGGCATCGTCGGCGGCGCGTGGCTGGGCGTCGGCGCGTCGCTGCTGACCTTCTGGCTTTCCAAGACGGTCGTGCAGTCGCTCAGCCGCTACGGCGAAAAGCTGGAGGCGGTCGTGTCGATCCTGGCGGTCTGCATCCTCCTGCTCGTGACGAACTGGGTGTTCCACAAATTCTACTGGGTTGGCTGGAACGCCAAGATCCGCTCGCTCAGCAAGGCCGCGCAGGGCGTCGGCGAGCGCGGTTGGGAATCGCTTGCCCTGCTCGGGGTCGGCTTCCTGACGGTGTACCGCGAGGGCTTCGAGTCGGCGTTGTTTTTGCAATCGCTCATCCTTGACGGCAACCCCGTCGCGGTCTGGGGCGGCGTGGCGGCGGGGACGGCGTTCATCGGGTTGGTGGGCGGGTGTACGTTCAAGTTCGGCGTGAAGCTGCCTTACCGGAAACTGCTGGTCGTCACGGGCGTGCTCGTGGTGTCGATCATGGTCAGCTTCCTAGGCTCGACGACGCGGCTGTTCCAGACGGTGGGCTGGCTGCCGGTCCACCCGGTGCCGGGTTTGCACCTGCCGAATTGGACCGGCCTGTGGCTGGGGCTTTACCCAAGCTGGGAGGTCTCTTTATCCCGCCGCTTGCGCTCGTGTATGTCGGCGGCGCGTGGCTGTGGACGAAGTGGTCCGCGCGGGGTCAGCAGCAATCCGCGCCCGCGCGTCCGCCCGCGCCGGCTCGCCCCCGCCAGCAGGACCCCGAGCCGGCGCACGGTTAGGCCCGTCCGATTCGCGCCTGCCGCCCCTCACGAGGACAACAACGCATGCGGTAACCCCATGATGTATTATTTAACTGAAGTATGAAAAAACCACGCAGTCACTCCAAGTCGTTGCCGTCAAAAGCATCCATCCTCCTCCTCGCCGGTCTGGCGGCAATGAGCCCCGTCGCTTCCCGTGCCGCCACGAACATTCTGCCCGGCCCCGACCAGGACCGCGTCGGCGTCATCAGCTCCAACACGCCCTCGGCGCTGACCCCCGAAGGTCTCACCGGCGGCCCGCGCTCGATCTTCCAGCGCGAACTGCTCCTCGGCGACCTTGGCGGCGCGCGCGTCGATCTCGCCACGCAACTCGGCATCGCCATCACGCCTGCGTACATCGGCGAGGTGATGGGCAACCCGACGGGTGGCATCAAACAAGGCATCACGTATGATGGCCTGCTCAACGTCCCGCTCGACATCGACGTGGACCGACTCAGCCATGGGTTGACCAACGACCTGACCTTCCACGTCAACGCCCTCTGGTTGCAAGGCCAAGGGCTCTCCGTGCGCCACACCGGGGATTTTTCCAACACGAGCAACATCTCCGGTTACAACACCGTGCGCTTGCAGGAAGCTTGGTTCCAACAGCAGTTCTGGAACAAACGCGCATCGATCCGAATCGGAATGCTCGCCGCCGACGCCGAGTTTTTCACGACGAGCAATGGCACGTTATTCCTCAACGGCACGTTCGGCGCGTTTACCCTCGTCGGGGCCAACCTGCCCGACCCGAACATCTTCCCCGTCGCGGCTCCCGGCGTGCGGTTTGCGATCCAGCCCACGTCGAAGTTCTCGTTCCAGGCTGGCATTTACGGTGGCGACAGCGGCGGCAGTCAGGACCAGAACAGCCGGGGTACAAATTTTAATCTCCGCTCGCGCGACGGCGCGCTGATCTTCTCGGAGGTCGCCTATTATCTGAACCAGTCGCCCGGCGACCGGGGATTGACCGGCACGTACAAGCTCGGCGCGTTCGTCCACACGGGCAGCCAGGCGTTCCAGACGTTCGATTCGCAGACCCGCGTGGCGCTGGGCACCGGCAACGGCGAGGATCGCAGCACGAACTTCGGGATCTACGGCATCGTCGATCAGGATTTGTACAAGGGCGGCGGGAAGACGATCAGCGGATTCCTGCGCGTCGGCGGCGCGCCGGAGGACGTGAATTTCGTGAGCTTCTACGTGGACGGCGGCGTGAATTTCACCGGGTTCGTGCCCGGGCGTTTGCGCGATGTCGCGGGCGTGGCGGTGGCGCATTCGTCGATCAGCGATGATTACAGCC
>CALMVM010000450.1 GCA_937873255.1 uncultured Verrucomicrobiota bacterium
TTCCACCCGCCGCTTTGCCGTCGGATGGCGATGATCGGGAACTGTCGGCCGACGAGATCGCCGCCAGCGTTCTGCGGTGCTTCAAATCGCACCGCCGGCTCGATGCGGAGTCGATGCATTCCATCGCCGCCGCCATGCCGGTGAAAGCCTCGGAATGCGCTGAGCTTGAACGGTTTTACGTCGCACCAAGCGACCCGGACAACCCGGCGATGGCACGATGCACGACGCCGAAGAATCTCGCCGTGAAAATCGCCGATCAGTTTGTGAAAGCGCGGGACTACTGCCAGCGGAAGGGCAACCGCAGAACGAACGGCAGTCCGCCTGTCCCGAAAGCCCCACCGTCGGCTGACGATTTCGACGCTTGGCGCCAGACGTTGCGGCCTGACGGCACCGGGTTCACCTGGGCCGACCGGGAATGGGTCGAGTTACCGCCTGAAAAACAGGGGCAGTGCCGACGCTGGATTGAGCAGAACCGCCGGCCCGTCGCAGCGTGACCGAAACCGCCTCGTAAATGCGTGCGCACGCATTACCCTGACCATATGACCACTTGCCCGACTGACGGAGCGCTCTTCGAGCCGAAGCGTGCGTGGCAACGGTTTTGTTCCCCGAAGTGCCGCTACGCATTTCGCTGGCGTGCCTTCACGGTCGTCCCGCGCGCGGAGCTTGAGCAGTTGGCGGCGATCACTGGCCGCCTGCTGACGCACGAGCCTAGCGGTCCACCGAGTAATTCTTGACCGGGTGTGGCAGGCCCGGCCCGGAGAGTTCGCCGGTGCCGAGATTCTTCTGGAGCTTCGTGCCGTCAACGTGGTACTCGCCGAGCACCTTGGTCTCCCGGTCGTATTCGACCACGATCACCGTCCCCGGCGTCGTGGTGAGCGCGTGCGTGCCGCCGTCGAGCGAGCAGCCGGCGAACAGCAAGACGGCGAACAGGAGAGGAGCGAGGCGCATGCCCGGGTGGGCATGTCAACTCTGACGGTCGGCAAAGTTTAAACTTCCACCACGGAAATTTGCCTGTAGCCTGCAAGCATGTCATCGGCTTTCACAATACGGTTCACCGGGAAAGGGATTTCCCCGGACGCCGTGCCGTTGCATGAACTCGCAGCACTGCTAGTGGCCGCTGAGAACGCGATTCTGGGAATTGTTCGCCGCGATTTTCCGGAGGCGACTGATGACCAGATGGTCGTCTCCCTTGATCAGATCAAGCACGAAAGCCTTGGTCTGGCATTTGCAGATCCCGCCGGATCGGTCGTCACGCGCGGGTACTCAAAATTTGTCGAAACTGTAGATTCCGGGGCCTTATACCGCCTGCCGGGGCAGAGTCTCGACGGGTTGCGCGCCATGACGCGTTTTTCGGGCGAATACAAATGCGCAACTCAGTTCTACTTGGCTGACTCCACTTTGCCCAGCGTTGTCCTGCCGAGCGATTACGAAGTGAAGGTTCCGCGACTGGACTATATCCGAGGAGAAACGAGTGTCTACGGCACGGTCGAAAGAGCAGGCGGTGTACTGCCTCGGGTAAAAATCAAACTTTCGGAATCCAAATACCTTTACTGCAGTACCACTGGTGAGCAGGCGCGACTACTTGGCGCGCGGCTATACAAAGAGGTGGGATTGGACGGACGCGCCACATGGGATCCGCGCGACGGCACGATGGTCTACTTCGCGGTGGACAACATCAATCTTTTCGAGCCAACGGATCCGCCAAGTGCCTTCCGCGAACTGGCCGCCGCTTCTGGAGGTGCTTACGACGACATGGAAGACCTTGATGGCTATATCGCAAGTCTTCGAATGGATGATTGACGCTCATGAGTATTGTCGCAGTGGACACAAACATCTTGATTTGGGGAGTGCAGGGCAAGGCCAGGGTAGGTCAAGAACACCGTATTGAAGAGGCTGGAGAACTGTTGAATGTCTTGGGGAAGCAAAAGGCGTCTCTCGCCTTAACCATGACAACGGTCGGCGAGTATCTGGCCGGTCTCCCGGAGGCTCGTCACGCGGAGGCGATGGATGTTCTGCAAAAACGGTTTCGTCTACTCGTCTATAATCCACGGTGCGCGATGGAAGCGGCAAGAATCTGGCGTCTGAAAAAACACGGCGCGAACCGGGAACTCGAAAAGCACAGGATCGACTTCCCTGAGGTCACTTCCACCAAGATCAAGGCCGACGTGCAAATTGTTGCGACCTGCGTCGCTCATGGGGTTAATGTGCTCTACTCGGCAGACGAACCGTTGCTCAAAATGTGCGAGGGATACCTCGTTGCGATTCCGATGCTTTCCGCTCAAGGCGTCCAGCCGCGATTGGCTTTGACGGAAGCACCACCTGACAACTCGCAATAAGCACTCGACGCACGGCAAAGTGCATCATTTTGCGGCAAAAACCCGCTTCGTCGGCGCGACGAGCGCGCTGGCGTGCGGGAAGGTGGAGAGCATCGTGTTCACGTCGTAGAACCGGAACCGGAACCGCCCGGTGAACCCGAACATGGGCGACCAGTTCACCCCACAGAAATCCGCCTCGGCCGGCTCGCCCGTCGCGCTCTCCGTGCCGTTGAACATGATGAAGTGCCCGCCCAACGCCATTGAGAGGTCGAGCTTCGTGGGCAGGACGACGTAGCCCTCGTCGTCGGTCTGCATCATCTCCTGGAACCACGGCAGCGCGAACCCGACCGGGCCGTGCTCGGCGATGAACTGCCACGCCTCGGTCGCGTTGCCGCACCAAAGGAACGAGCCGAAATATCCGCGGGCCTGCGCAACGCTCATCGCCGCCTGCAACGTCGATCCGGTGTCCGGGTCGTGCTGACGGCCGTCGATCTTGCACATCGCCGCGTACAGCGCGTCGGGGTTGGGAAACGGCTGGCTGAACGGCTGCGTGGCCACGATGGCAGCGGTGCCGAACGCAAGGCACTCCTGCGAACCGCCCTGGTCGGGCTGGCCGTCGAACTGCCACTGCCGGGTCCGGGTGAACGGGTTGCCCGCTCCGAACGTGATGTGCTCGGAGACGGTGAACGCCGCGTCGCGCGGGTCCAGCGTGTGGAGGGGCGCGAGTTTCACGACGGGAAAGGAAGACGGAGAATGGAGCGGACCTGCCCGAAGTGCCGAACGTGCTTGATGCATTCGTAGCCGTCGCGGCTGCCGTCCTCGTTGGTGTTGCCCTCGACGGTGTAGATCGTCCCGTTGGGCGACACGGACAGCACCCAGCCGACGTGGCTGAACGTGTACATCACGATGTCGCCCCGGCGCAGATCAGAGAGCTTGAGGTTCGCGCGGCGGATGCAGCGCATCCCGTGGCTGCCGTCGTATTCCTCGAACGACCACGCGCCGGCGGTGTTGGGCGGAGCGAAGGGCAGCGGCTTGGCCGTGTTCTCGTTCCACCGGGCCAGGTCCCAGGAGACTTTCGTCGCGCACCAAGGTAGGCGACGGCCTCTCAGCCCGCACTGGCTCAGGTACAGGTTGACGATGGGGCCGTCGTTGCCGTGGTCGGCGAGTTCCTGCGCGCCGATCTGGCTCTGCGCTACATCGAGCACATCGCCCGAGCATGCCGCACGCAGGCCCGCCAGCGCCATCTTCGAGCCGAAGCCGAAGTCGCCGTCGCCGCCGAGTTCCGGCGGGAGGAAGTGCATCTGCACGAGGTTGGCTTGCGCCAGCTTGTTCGCGTCGCTGGGGGCGAGCGTGGGCTGGAAAACGAGGAGGTCGGCGCGGGTCATGGCGAGGTAAGGATGAGGGCTGTTACCAGGCGAAAGGACCGTCCATGACCGGGTAATCCGTATCCGGCGCACCCACGCCAAGGCGTCGCAGAAGCGCCTTGCGGCGGTCGGTCGAGAACCGTTTGCCGAAGACGATGCGCGCCGCGCGACCGAGGCTTTTGTCGTGCTCGGTGACGACCTGAGCGTCGGCGGTCTGGGCCTGCGTCACGAGCGCGCTTTCCTCGGCCGGCGTGACACCGAGGCCGAAGATGATCTTCGCCCCGCCGTCGTAGTTGACGGTGGACGACCCGGAGTTGCCGGACGCATCGGCGGAAACCACCACTTGCACCGGGATTTTGCCGTCGCCCTTCGTGGCGGTGGTCGCACCCTCGAACGGGCTGTTCGTGCCGCAGGCCGACAGACCGAGCGCCAGGCACGCCAGCAGGCCGATGACCACCACGCGGCCGTCCGGTCCCGTCGCGTTGGTCTTGAGCGACGGGGTGACCGCATCGGCGTCGGCGGTGAAATGGCCGCCGATGGTACCGAGTACGGAGTTGATGATGCCCCACACCGCCGTCACGGCGAGGCCCTGCTTCACGGCGTCGAAGCCGGGATCGGTGTAGAGCTTGAACACCACGAACCCGAGCAGGGGCGCGGCGAACAGGAGGCGGAGATAACCGAGAAGCGTGGTGGGAGAGAGGCTGTTCATCAACGCCTCCCGGCGTGTCAACTCACGGCTCAGGCGCGGAGAAGTTCCGGGGCTGCTCGTCCATCTGTTTCACCTTGAGCTGCGGATTGTCTGTCCTGATTTGCTGCCAACGCTCCACCGCCTTCAATATGTGGTCGTTCAGCGCGGTCTGCGTTTGGAGCTGAACGTTCAGGATACGATTGCGGCCCGCAACCGCCTCCTCATGGAAGCGGTCCAGCTTCGTGTCGATGTGCAGAAGCAGGCCCACGATGAGCAGCCAACGGAACACAAGCATCGCCATGCCCCATGTCGTGTGACGCTGGCAGTTCTTACTTGCTTGGGTGGGTGTAAACATACTGCGTGAGTTGTTCGACGTTGTGCTTCAGTTCCTTGAAGTCCTGCTTTTCATCGAGGTGTTGTTTCGCGTCGCGGTCCATGTTGGTGGTGATTGTGTTGACCCCCAGCAAAATGTCCTGCTGCTGCTTGATGATGATGGCCTGCCGGCTCTCCTGATTGAGCTTGTCCTTCTCGTATTCCTCTTTGCCGACGAAGCCGTTGCTGACCCACAGCTTGCCCGTGACGAGGCCGAGCATGGCAATCAGCGTGGCAGCCTTGTAGACCCAGGCCCACGCGCTTTTTGGGGGTTCGCCTTCTGGCATGGAAAAAGATTCGCCTTCCACGATGACCTTCGAGGGTGTCAACAAAACAGCGGGCGCGAAACACGCCCGCCGTCAGGACTTGGCCGTGCGTTGTTATCGAGGCAGTAGATTGACGGTCGGGCGGCTCTCGATCTCCCAGTCGCCGCGCCACACGCCGCCGGCCAGCACGAGACGGCAGGTCTGCGCTACCTCAGACGAGATGTAGAGCACGAAGTTCCCGCATTCGTATTGCACGTCCCACACGCGCTCATACAGCCCCTGGCCTTGGTCGATGGTGCCGTCCGGCTCGAAGCGCATGACGCGCTCGCTGCCGCCCACCAGCCGATAGATCCACGTCAGCAGCATCAACTCGGACGCGACCCGGCGCACCTGCGGATCGGTCTGGCTGTTCGGACGCCACTTGTGGACCGCGCCGATGGTGCCGTCCCAGAGCACATCCAGCTCGCGCAGGTAGTTCACACAATCGCTCTCGTACCAAAAGTCGGGGATGACCTTGTTCCGGCCAAGCCGCCACTTCGCGGAGTTGCGATGCTGAAACAGGCGAGTGCCGGAAAAATCATGCTGGCAGAGTGTGTAGGGGATGCCATGGATGGGTCGGGTTGGCATGGCGAACGGCGTGTGTGTTTTGCGCCACGCGAGGTTGAACGTCTCCTTGTCGCCGTACACCCACTGGTAGAAAAAATCGCTGTGTTCGTTGAACCACTTGCAGAGGTACAACGCGCGCCAGCACTTTTCCTTGTCGATCATCACCTGCGCGCTCTCGAACTCCGGCAACCCCTCGGGGAGTTTGATGCCGAGCATCTCCCAGATGCGCGGGGTGTAGGAAGGCGCGCAGTTGGATGTGCGCTCGATGTCCGGCCAGAAGATCGCGCCGCGTCTTTCGAACTGCACGGAGTCGAACAGCCAGGTCGGATCGCACGTCGGCACGTTGTCGGCGTCCAGCAGCAGCACGTCCTTGAAGGGCGAATGGAAGATGGCGTAAGCCTTGAGCGGCCAGCCTTTCAAGATGCGGAAATTTTCGATCTCGTTGACCTGCTCGGCATCCACGCATTCCACGCCGTAGGGGGCCACCAGGGCGCGCATCTTCGCGCTGACTTCCTTCTCGCCGATGTACCAGAGCTGGATCGGCAGCTCGCACCCGAACTGCCGCAACATGCGGATGAGCACGTAGGCACCGGGAAAATATTTCGCGCCGCCGCCGGGAATGACGATGCCGCGCCCGCTGTACGTGTTCGGGTAGGCCGGGGTGTCGAGGATCGCCCGCTCGGTGCGGGCACGCGCGGTTTCCACCGTCACGAAGTCATGGGCAAGTTCGGGTTTGGGTGGATGACTGAGTTTGCCGTATTTGAGGATCATGATTGATGTTGGTAAATTGGTTGTCACGCTTCGCTCAGGCTTTGGTCCCAGTGCCGCCAGCTACCTTTCCAGTAGTGCTGCACCAGCTTATCGGGGGACTGCCCGTCGCTGCCGGAATGGGCTTGCCCGGCGGCGAAATAGTTGTTGGGAACTATCAGCGTGTCGCCTAATAGCTTTGGCTCTTTGATCTGGCTGACTCCCCGGTAGTCCACGGGACAGCCAATTTGTTCGGAGAGGTGATCGAAGACGACCCGCGTGAACGCTCTCGGTCCGGTGATTTTCACTACGTCCAGATCGTGCAGTTGAAGGTCGGAAATCGGTTGGTTTCTTTCTCTTGATATCCACAACAAGCTTTCGACGATCAAACGCACCATCCGCCGCATGATCGGATGGCCTGGAGCGGCGATCAGCGTGTGCTGCACGAACTGAAGCTTCCATTCGTTCGAGCCAGGTTGTACCGGCTTATCCATCTCGATGCCCACCATGATCCGTGCATCGTGCCTGTATCTTTGCGGCACCCACCGGGTAGGAGGTTGCACCAACTCCACGTCATTGTCCGCGTAGATGCCCCCCTTGGCGGCGAGGACGAGATACCGGAGAAAATCCGATAGCATCACCGGAAGGTTCAAGGAGTTGTACACTTCAATGATGTCAGGTTGATCTCCGAAGTGGTCGACCACGAATGCGCGCCCCGCCTCGGTGCCGAGAAACGTGTAGGTCCAGCCTCCGTCCACCGGCAGCCAACTGGCGGAATGCGTTGGGCAAATCTTCGCTAGCTTGATGGCCTCGGAACGACTGCCCAAAGGCTCTTTGCCATTGATCGAGACGTACAACTGCCAAACGTTTGCGGGAATCATATCGTTAGCTGGATTGAAGCACGGGGAATCGCGCGGCAATGGCGGAGAGAATTTCGGGCCACTGAAATTTTTGCTTGCTGATTTCACCCGCTCCCAGCCAGCGGGAGGAATCGAAGTGCATCCGGTTCGGCGTTTCCGCAATGGGGTCAGGCGTCACGATGACGAATTTGGCGGGGAAGCGGTCGGTGATCGCCAGCAAGCCGGGTACGAGGGTGAATTGGATGTGCTCCCGGTTGGTGTTGGCGAAATTCGAGACGTCGTCGTGCGTATGGACGAAGATGTTGCTTTCGACCTGCAAGGCTTCTTTGATCCGATGGAACCGCCGCTTCATCCGGGCGACGAAGTCGAGCATCCCCTGTTCAACTGGCAGATGCCTCCAAACGTCGTGCCGGGCACTGATGTGCAGCCATTTGTGGCGCACATCCCAGCTCTCGCGCTTTTGCCAATCGGTATGAGGGCCGACGATGTCCCAATTTTCGAGGCTCAAGAAGTCGTCAGAATCTTGCGTGAGCGCGAAATAAACTGCTTTCCAGTTCGACGCGACCCAATCGAACAGAAAGGTTTGTCGAGACTTCGCCAGGAAGATGCGTGTCTGACAATCGTTCCCCAAAGAAATGAGATTGTTATACATGACGGGAATCAGGAAATCAGCGCGGGCGGCTGCCAGACGCAGTTCGGATTCAGGTGATTCGGCGAAGACCAGTCACCGACCGCCACGACGTTTCCTTGAAAAGTCAGAGTGTCGTATCCGTTGCTCTGCCCGGCCTGGACATACACTTCCCACGCCATCGCCGTCGGGCCGGAGCGTGAGTCCTCCCGTACCCAAAGGGCGGACATTGCATTTTGGCCGCACACGGGCTTTTGCGCGAACGGACCAGCCGAAGAAAATTGACCAGCGGATGCCTGCCACGACAGCACGACGAGATACGTGTGACCCGCCTGTGGGAAAGACAGCGTGTTTGTCGGGTTGAAAACCACGGTCGAAAGCGACGTGCCGCCGGAGCCGCCTCCGCCGGGAATCAACCGGGGAACGAACTGCTTGCCCTGGCTGGCGTGCGCGTTGAGGCCGTCGATGATGGCATCCGCATTCTGCTGCGTGAAAAACTCCGGCTTGGCCGCACAGTGCCGGTCGAGCGTGAGATGGACTTCGGTAGGCATGGCGAGGGGCTAGTTGACGATTTCGAGGATGGCCAGAACGGGGTTTCGGGCGACGCCGGAGTTTTCCGTTCCACCACCGCTTCCACCGCCGGTAAAACCGTGAACCGTCAGCGTGTACGTCATGGGTGTGGTCGCCGTGAGGGGGTCGATAGCCATGAAGCAAAACGGATAGGTGTTTCCCACATGGGCAATCGTGCTGTCACCGTTGAAAATGTTCCGGCCGTCCGAGCGGTCCACAGAGAATGTGATGCCGGATTGGTTGAAGCTCACACTGTCCGCGTTTTCAAAAGAGATCAGCACCAGCGCGGGTTTGCCCACGCCGGTAAACGTGCAGGTGAGACAAACATTATCCCCCGGCGCGTAGGTCTTGCTTGGTCCAACGGAGGTGTGCAGGTAGCTCCCCGTCGCTCCCGCCGGGATACCCAGTTCGAGGCGGGTTCCAGCAAGGGCGGCCGTCGCTTGTTGGTTGGGCGCGAGCGTGGTCACATCGACGCCCGTGACGCCTTGACCCGGTGCGCCTGGCTGTCCGCCCGGCAAGCCGAGCTGAAGCTGTTGGCCTACAAGGATCGCGGTCGCCTGCGCCCCGGTGGCAAGCGTGGTCGCCGTAACCGAAGTGATGCCGGGCGGGCCGGAAGGACCAGCGGGATTGCTCGTGAGGTACTGGCGGCAGATGAGGTTGATGACGAGGCCCGCCGCGCTGTCGCCGGCGTAGTTCAGAATCTTGGCCCGAATCTCGCCGCCCTGGTTGAGCGGCAAGACCTGCCCGAACATGAGCGTGGCAAAAGCCGTGTTCGCGGCCATGTCGCCGTAATACTTCGTGCCGCCGCCCAACGCGGTGCCCGCCGTATCGGTGAGTTGGATGCGGAAACCCGCCGCGGCGTCCGGCTGCTGAAGGGCAACCTGCAACCCGATCACCTCCATCTGGACCGGTGCTTTGACGTAACCGAACAGTTCGCCCGTGAACGGTGTTCCCTCGCTCGTCAGGGTGCAGAAAAAGCGCCAGTCGGTTGGAGGCACCGGCGGGGCGATGACAACGGCCTGCGCGGTGCTCGTGATGAGGTCGCGCGCAACGAAGATCGAGAATGTCTTGCTCCGGGCCTGCTTGCCGTTCTGGACCCAACGGAATTCCGCCATGAACTCGTACTCCACCAGCGCCGAGGGAGTTGGCGTGCCGGGCGCGGTCGTCTCCGTGACCGTGCCGCCGCTGGTCGTGGTGGTCGTGACCGTGCCGGCTGCTTTCTTCTTGGCGGTGGTGCAATCGAATCCGCCCGTGGAGAAGCCCGTCGTGGTCGCGTCCAGCGTGGTGATGTAGTGTTTGAGCGCGTCCCCGTTGAGGGAAACGAGCATGTGGTAGCACGCCTTGTCCTGATCCCAGGCGATGCTCGCACTGCCCGTGGCGAGCGGCGCGCCGTCGAAGCGCCCTTTTTCCAGCATCAGGAATTTGATTTCCGAGAGTTGGGCAAGCTGCATCAGCGGGTTGGTGCTGGAAAAATCGCCAACCTTGAAACGGAGCCTCCAGTCGAAGTCGTCCTCGCATTTGAGGTGCAGGGGAAACCAGAAAGTCGGATCGGTACTCACCCCACGGCCAAGCGGGTCGATGTACCAGTCGATGAAATTCTGCGGAATATCCGAGTCGTCGACTTCCGGATCGGGCAGGTTGGGTGCGAGCGGTTCGGACATGGGACTAGGGATTGAGCTTCAACACCGAGGCGGTCGGCTTGAGCATTTTGAGGGTCACTTGCCCGCCCGGATTCGGGACGATGTTTTCCACGTCGAACTCCGTCAGCGTGGCGCGCACCGCGAAGCCAGCCGACTGCGGTGCGGTTGCGGTCAGGTTGCTGGCGGCGTACACGCCCTTCGTGGCCGTCAGCGCGCCGGTGGTCAGATTCCGCGTCACGGCATAGGAGAAATGGTGGTACGTGGTCGCGTTGGTCAGGATGATGATTTCCTGAACGATCTGCGTGTACCAGTTCACGCTCAGGAGGTTCGCGCCGATGTGGGCTCCCGTGGCCGCCTGGGGCGTTCCGATCTCCAGGGTGAGAAGATACTGCCCGCGCACGAGGTCGGCCGAGACGAGCGCCGCCTGCAAAGTGAAATCCACCTGGAAGCGGCTGCCGTTGGCGAGCATTTCCGGCGAGACGTAGATGCTGAACAACTCTCGCATATACTCCTTTGGGTAAGCGATGTTGCCGTTAAGCTCGACTTTGAACCAATGGTAGCCGTTCGAGGCGATCAAATCCCCGTGGAGGAACGTCTGAGCCTCGCGGTAGATGGTCGCCGACGACGTGGCGCTCCCGACCACGGTAAAATAATTGTTGGCGTACCCAACCGTCGACGGGGGCGGCAAACCATCCGTGATGTTGCCGCCGTTGCCGGGGTTGAGCAGAGCGGGAATGATCGACGCCGGCAGCGTGGCGATTTCCGTGTCCTCGGGGCAGTGGTTGGACAGCTTGAAACCCGCCGGGAAGCTCTCCGTATAGTCGTCGATTTGGAACACCACTGCGTTGGGCAAGTTCGCTCCGGCTTGCAGCGCCAGCAGAATGGCTTGCGCGAGCCCCGGCCACTTCGTCGGGTCCGGCAGCCTGTCGGGCGGCAACGTCCACGTCGGCGGGTTGGTGGTCGGGTCGCCGACGAGGATTGGGAAGGTCTGCGTCGGCGGCCCAGGCAGCGTGACGACGATCATCGGCGGCGGCCCCGCGACGTAGTACGGCGTGCCGGGCGGCAGGTCGGAACCTTGCAACGGTTTCCGCAACGCCTCGTCGGGCAGGAGGTCGAGCGGCAACTTGTCGAAACGGTACTGGTTCGCCGGATTCTTCCAGCCGATGTGCGCAGGCAGGCGGCTTTCGGGGAGCGGAGCGGTCGAGGCCTCGCCGCCGAGGTTTTCCAGGGCTTCCTCCAGCCCCTCCACGTCGCTGATCGGGTGCGTGTGGTGAGGTAGCGCCATCTCGGACGCCTTCACCGCCGCGATCATGATCTCGTATTGCCCGTCGGTGGGCGCGACGTTGAAATCGACTCGGATCTGGTCGTCGTTGACGTAGGTGGCGACGTACTGGTCGTCGGGCAGGCGGCGGCGCTGGCCTCCCGTCTCGCGCACCTCGACGATGCAGTCCGAGGTGTGCAGGTTGTGCGTGATGACGAAAGCCGTGCCGGACGTGCCGGTGGCAACGCCCGTGCCGATGGGCGTGATGTAGCCGCCCGGCGCGACGATGACCGCCCCGTGCGGGTCGTAGGGAGGATAGGAAGGATCGGCGGGAACCTGCCAGTCCGGGTCGTGGCCCAGCGACATGCCGCCGTCGATCACGTCGTTGCGCAGGCTGACGGCCGTCTGGATCGGCGTGCCCACCTCGCCGGCGGTGTCCGTGATCTCAATTTCAAACACGCGTTCGATCTTGGCCGTGCCGTCGAAGGCCATTTCCAGCGTCGGGCCATTGAGCGGCAGCTTCGCCGTCGGCGTGTCGATGAACACTTGGTCGTGCATCACGGCGTCGAGCACCGGGTAATCGGTCAGGGCCAGGGAGCCGACAAACTCGACGTAGAACACCGTGTTGCTGGCCGGCGTGACCGAGAAGCGCGTTGCCCCGTCGGCGTAGAGGTCATTCAACGCCCCGGCGATGGCCGAGGCCGTCAGCGTCGTGATCGGCAGGATCGCAGTCGAGAGGCCCGCGAAGGTGAAATGCACGCTGCCCAGCGCTGTGCGCGGCACGGTGATCGACTGGATGCAGTTGCGCGTGTTCGTGCCCGTGCGAACGCTCGCAGTTTTCACCACCGGGGCGACCGGGAGCGCGAACCGGTCGGTGAACGCGATGGGAAGCTGCCGATATTTGAGAAGCTGCATCTGCCCGTTGGGCAGGGGCACGACGTTGGTGCGCGTGTCGCTTTTCGGTTCCAGCAAGTTCTCGCGGAACTCGAACAGCGCCGTCTCCGTCGGGGAGTTCCACCGCACGCGGAAGATGTTCGTGGCCGCGTTGGTGGTGAGCACCTTCACGCCGCCCTTCGCGGTGACGCCCGGCAGCGCGTTGAGCAGGGCTTGAAGCGCAGGCTTGGCGATGCCGGGCGCGAACGGAATCGTCACATCCCCGGCCGCGCCGCCGACGAGGCCAAGGCGGATCGTGCCGTCGGTCGGCGGAACGTCCGCGCCGCTGGTGATCGCGCACTTGATGGTGCTGAACGAGATCGGCACCGTGCGGTAATACTGCACGACCGTGGAGGTGTTTTTCTCCACGCCCTGCAACGTCATGTCCACGTCGTCGCCCTGAAACAAGACGGGCAACTCGGCCGGATTCGGGTCGTTCAGACCACCGACGAGCATCCGCTGGTCAAGATCGATGAAGAGAAGCAGGCGCATGGAGAGCAGGGGTAAAAATCACAGCGCGGCCTCGGGCTCGGCCGGGTGCGGACGGCCCGAGGTGTCCGGCGTGGCAGCGGGCGGCAGCAGGGACGCAAACCCGCCGTAAGCGAGCAACTCGTCCACCGGGAAAGGCACGATCTGATGCGGGAAGCCGGCGTACCGTTCCAAAGGCGTCGGGTCATCGACGATCAGAGCGGGGTTCGAGGGGAGCGCGCGAGGCATGGCTACACGCGCGCAGGTGTGTCAACGCAGGCGTTGACAGGACCGGGGCGGCATGGGGGCCTCCGTCTTTGAAATGCAGTCCGAGGTCGAGTTGTACGGCGCGCTGCCGGACTTCGTGATCGAGGACATGGAAGTGGACAAGCTCGGCGTCCTGACCGCCGCCGTCCGCATCCCCCGCGAGTTTCCGCTGCAACAGGACTGGCTCCTGCCGTGGAAAGCCCCCGCGTTCTTCGGCGACGTGCCTTGCTCGAAAATCCGCGCCGGCCTCAACGACCGCGACGGCATCGTCAACCTGATCTACAAC